>NZ_JALNPM010000009.1:0-27991 GCF_024520875.1 Pantoea sp. Ft-CA_14
AGGAACCGCGCAGCGGCGCGAGGACCGCCAGCCCCTGCCCGGCACCAGACTGCGTTATCACCTGTCGCTTAACTGACCAGCATTATGCCAGTGGCAGCCTTTTTTGATCTCAGCGACCAAAGAGATCGCGGCGTTTAGGTTTCAGCGGCTGGGCTATCAGCACCAGCGCCGCGACCAGCAGATAACCGGCGAACACCACAATCATCCACTGCGGCATGCTGAGCGTCAGGAAAGTCCAGCTGCGTTCTGCACAGTCACCGCTGGCAAGAAACACCGACGGCAGCCATTTATCCAGCGGTAAGCCGCTGGGGAAGCGGGCAGCAAAATCACAGGTGGTGAAGGGGTTAGGGTGCAGCTGAATCATGGTATGTTCATAAGAGAGACGCAGACCTTCCCAGGCACTGTAGATCCACAACGCCAGCGCCGCCAGACGCAACGGCGATTTCGGCGCAATCGCACCAACCAGACCCGCGCCCAGCACACCAAACAGCGCATTGCGCTCATAAATACACATCACGCAGGGCTTCAGGCCCATTACGTGCTGAAAAAAGAGTGCTGTTAATTCCAGTGCAAGTGCAGTCAGTGCCAGTAGTAACCAGGCTCCGCGACCACGTGAGCATTGATTCAGATATCGCAACATATTGCATTCCCTGTAAACGTTAATGCCACGCAGTGTAAACCAAAAGCGTTTGCAAACCAGCCAGGGACAGGGAAAAATCGTGTGCAAACATGACCTGATTCTGATCCAGAGCAGGTTAAATGAGGATAAGCCAGACCTTATCTGCAGAACGCCGCTCAGTGAAGAGCGGGGAGATCCGCAGCGGCGACAGAGACGATCGCATGCGGTCAGGAGGCGAAACGGCAGGCGCGGGTTAGATGCTGCCAGCGTTCTGCGCTTTCAGGGCGGCTGAACGCTGACACTCAGCGGTGCTGTGGCACGCGCTATTTCAGCGCAGAAAGTCGTTCAGCCCGCCCGTGATCCTGAAGCCGCTGATACTGCGGTCAGCCATGCTGAAATATGCGCCTGCGCCCGGTTTTAATGGTTACGCAGGCTATATCCGCTATAGGGCGTCTGGTATGATGAGTGCCCATCATGATTAGAAAAGCAACGAGAACACATTGCTATGGTTATAAAGGCTCAGAGTCCAGCGGGATTTGCTGAAGAGTATATTATTGAAAGCATCTGGAACAGTCGCTTTCCGCCAGGGTCGATTCTTCCTGCTGAGCGTGAGCTTTCTGAATTGATTGGGGTGACGCGCACCACCTTGCGTGAAGTGCTGCAGCGCCTGGCGCGCGATGGCTGGCTGACTATTCAGCACGGTAAACCGACGCGGGTGAACGATTTCTGGGAGACGTCCGGCCTGAATATTCTGGAAACGCTGGCCCGTCTCGATCACGACAGCGTTCCGGTGCTGATCGACAACCTGCTGTCGGTACGCAGCAACATTTCATCGATCTTTATCAGCCGTGCGCTGCGCCATCATCCGGACAAAGCACGCGAAGTGCTGGAAACGGTCAGCGCGGCTGCCGATCAGGCTGATGCCTATACCGAGCTTGACTACCGGGTGTTCCGTGGTCTGGCGTTTGCGTCAGGTAACCCGATTTACGGTCTGATTCTGAATGGCCTGAAAGGGCTCTATACCCGCGTTGGCCGCCACTACTTCTCTAATCCGGAAGCCCGTCAGGTCGCGCGCGATTTCTATCTCAAACTGCTGGAACTGTGCGACAAAGAGCCCGGACAGGATGAGATTGTGGACGTGGTGCGCAACTACGGCCGCCGCAGCGGTGAAATCTGGCACAGTATGCAGAAGAATCTGCCCGACGATCTCGGCAGTAAGCGTTAAAAAAAACCGGACATCGCGTCCGGTTTTTTATTTTAACCCATCAGAGTGATGAACCGCGTGGTGGATTACGATCCAGCAACTCTACGCTGCCATCCTCGTTCTGCTGTTCCAGAATCACATCAAATCCCCACAGACGATGCACATGCTTCAGCACCTCGCGACGGCTCTTATCCAGCGGCGTGCGGCTCTGCGGCACATAGCGCAGAGTCAGCGAACGGTCACCGCGCAGATCGACGTTATAGACCTGAATATTCGGTTCGAGATTACTCAGGTTGTACTGCGCGGAGAGCTGCTGGCGAATTGCGCGGTAGCCCGCCTCATCGTGGATCGCGGCGATTTCGAGATAGTTGTTGCGGTCATCATCCAGTACGGTAAAAAGACGGAAATCGCGCATGACTTTCGGCGACAGGAACTGGCTGATAAAACTCTCATCCTTGAACTCGCGCATCGCAAAATGCAGCGTTTCCAGCCAGTCGGAACCGGCGATATCCGGGAACCAGTAGCGATCCTCTTCGGTCGGCGACTGACAGATACGCTTGATATCCTGCATCATCGCGAACCCTAAAGCATAGGGGTTGATGCCGTTATACCACTGACTGTTATAGGGCGGCTGAAACACAACGTTAGTGTGGCTGTGCAGGAACTCCATCATAAAGCGTTCCGACACTTTGCCTTCATCATAGAGGTGATTGAGGATGGTGTAGTGCCAGAATGTCGCCCAGCCTTCATTCATCACCTGGGTCTGTTTCTGCGGATAGAAATACTGGCTCACCTTGCGCACAATGCGCAGGATCTCACGCTGCCATGACTCCAGCAGCGGGGCGTTTTTCTCCATAAAATAGAGCAGGTTTTCCTGCGGCTCAGAGGGATAGCGCGCGGCTTCAAAGGTCACGGCCTCTTTCTCACGCCGTGGCAACGTTCGCCACAGGGTGTTCACCTGACTTTGCAGATACTCCTCACGGCTTTTCTGCCGCGCCTTCTCCTCCTGCAGAGAGATCTTCTGCGGGCGTTTATAGCGATCGACGCCATAATTCATTAAGGCATGGCAGGAGTCGAGCAGCCGCTCTACCTCTTCGACGCCATAGCGCTCTTCGCAGTCACTGATATAGTTTTTGGCGAACAACAGGTAATCGACAATCGACCCGGCATCCGTCCAGCTGCGGAACAGATAGTTATTTTTAAAGAAAGAGTTGTGGCCATAGCAGGCATGCGCCATCACCAGCGCCTGCATGGTCATGGTGTTCTCTTCCATCAGGTAGGCGATGCAGGGATTAGAGTTGATGACAATCTCATAGGCCAGACCCTGCTGACCATGCTTATAGCGCTGTTCGGTCTCGATAAACTTTTTGCCGAATGACCAGTGTGAATAGTTGATTGGCATGCCGACGCTGGAGTAGGCATCCATCATCTGTTCAGAGGTAATCACTTCGATTTGGTGCGGGTAGGTATCAAGCCGGTAGAGTTTAGCCACCCGGTCGATCTCGGCTAAGTAGACATCAAGCAGTTCGAATGTCCAGTCTGGTCCGTCATTGAGTCGTTTGCTGTCTCTGATGGCTTCGTCAAAGATTGTCGTCATAGCGCACCTCTTTTTTGCAAACCGGCTGACCCGAAAGACAACCCGTTCTGGTTATTTAAGGCTTCATCCTGAAAAAGGGAACCCGAAAAAAACTGAGCGAACACAACAATGATAGCCCACTGTCGCTTATCCGAAATGCGAACTCAAACGAATTCTTTGGCACAAAATCATTAAGAGTCGTGCGGCAGGGGATTTAACAGCCTTTAATTCTGACTATATTATAAATGCCGGTATCTAATGCTGTTTATAAGCGGAATGTATGGGGTTGAATGAATCTCCTGCAACAGGCAGATTTAACTGCCTTCGTTGTCATTTATTTCTGTGTTTAAGGATTAAGACGCATAAAGCGCTGAAATTGGCCGTGCGACAAGATTTTAGTTACCTGAAAAGTAAAAAAGATGTGAAATGGATGGTGAAATTCTGTGGTGGTGTCTGCTGTGTAAATCCGCTGACTATCATCAGTTGAACAGTGAATTATGCTTTTACAGGTCGGGTGGGGGAGCTATGCACGTTGTAATTCTTGGAAGTGGTGTGGTCGGGGTGGCAAGTGCCTGGTATCTGGCGCGTGCCGGACATCAGGTGACGGTCATTGATCGTCAGCCCGCCGCAGCGATGGAGACCAGTGCAGGGAATGCCGGTCAGATCTCTCCGGGTTATGCCGCACCCTGGGCAGCGCCCGGCGTGCCATTGAAAGCGGTGAAGTGGATGTTTCAGCGCCACGCGCCGCTGGCTATCCGGCTGGATGGCAGTAGTTTTCAGCTGGAGTGGATGTGGCACATGCTGCGCAACTGCGACATCAATCACTATCAGCAGAACAAAAGCCGCATGGTGCGGATTGCTGAATATAGCCGTGACTGTCTGAAAGCGTTGCGCAGTGAAACCGGCATCGCCTATGAGGGCCGTCAGGGCGGGACGCTGCAACTGTTCCGTACCCAGCAGCAGTTCGACAGCGCCAGCAAAGATATTGCGGTGCTGCGCGACGCGGGCGTGCCCTATGAGCTGTTGCAGGCGCATGAACTGTCTCGCGTTGAACCGGCACTGGCGGCAACCCAGCATAAACTCACCGGCGGATTACGCCTGCCCAATGATGAAACCGGCGACTGTCAGCTCTTTACTCAGCGGCTGGCAAAAATGGCCGAAGAGGCGGGCGTGGTCTTCCGCTTTAATACTCCGGTCGACCACCTGCTGCGCGATGGCAATCGCATCTATGGCGTGAAGTGCGGTGATGAGATCATCAAGGCGGACAGCTATGTGGTGGCGTTTGGTTCCTACTCGACCGCGCTGTTAAAAAATGTCATCGATATTCCGGTCTATCCGCTGAAAGGCTATTCACTCACTATTCCGATTAAAAATCCTGACGCCGCACCGGTTTCAACTATCCTGGATGAGACCTACAAAGTGGCGGTGACGCGGTTTGACGATCGTATTCGTGTCGGCGGGATGGCGGAAATTGTTGGTTTTAACACCAAACTCACCGAAGCGCGGCGGGAAACGCTGGAGATGGTGGTCAGTGATCTCTATCCTGAAGGCGGTCATCTCGCGCAGGCGAGTTTCTGGACCGGTCTGCGTCCGATGACGCCAGACGGTACGCCGATTGTGGGTGCCACACCCATCTCTAATCTCTGGCTCAATACCGGTCACGGTACGCTGGGCTGGACGATGGCGTGTGGTTCTGGTCAGTTGCTGGCCGATCTCATCTCCGGTAAAAAGCCGGCCATTGCGGCGGATGACTTAGCGGTGTTCCGCTACTTACCCGGTTTCGCGGCGACCTCATCGCCGCTGCGTAACGCCAACGCAACTCGTTAAGTATTCAGGGAGAGAGAGGATGTCACGTCCGATTGTCGCTACCATCAACCAGCAGGCGTTACGTCATAACCTGACTGTTGTTCGCCAGGCGGCACCCGCCTCCCGCGTCTGGTCAGTGGTGAAAGCTAATGCTTATGGCCATGGCATTGATCGCGTGCGCGAGGCGTTATCTGCCACTGACGGCTTCGCGCTTCTTAATATGGAAGAGGCGATCCAGCTGCGCGAACAGGGCTGGAAAAAGCCGATTCTGCTGCTGGAAGGTTTCTTCCAGCCAGAGGATCTGCAGCTGATTGACCGTTATCGTCTCACCACCAGCGTACACAGTAACTGGCAAATCAACGCGCTGGCCAGTGCCAGACTTGCAGCACCGGTTGATATCTATCTCAAAATGAACAGCGGGATGAACCGGCTGGGTTTTCGCCCGGAACAGGTCAACGGTGCATGGCAAAAGCTGCGGGCGCTCAGTACGGTAGGTGAGATGACGCTGATGGCCCATTTTGCCGATGCGGAAAATTCGCAGGGTCTGATTGCGCCACTGCAGCGCGTAGAGCAGGCGGCTGAGGGGCTGAACTGTCCGCGATCGCTCTCCAACTCCGCCTGCACCCTGTGGCATCCTGAAGCGCACTTTGACTGGGTCCGTCCCGGCATCATTCTGTATGGCGCGTCGCCCAGCGGTGACTGGCAGGACATTGCAGGCAGTGGCCTGAAGCCGGTGATGACCTTAAGCAGTGAGATTATTGCGGTCCAGCAGCTACAGGCGGGCGATGGCGTGGGTTACGGCTACCGCTATCACGCCAGTGCAGCGCAGCGAATTGGCGTGGTGGCCTGTGGCTACGCGGATGGCTATCCACGGCATGCCCCGACGGGTACGCCCGTCTGTGTCGATGGCGTGATGACTCAGGTGGTTGGTGCTGTTTCGATGGATATGATCACCGTCGACTTGACCCCCTGTCCCCAGGCCGGTATTGGCTCAGCCGTGGAGCTGTGGGGTGAGCAGGTGAAAATCGATCAGGTGGCAAAAGCGGCCGGAACGGTAGGGTATGAGCTGATGTGTGCGCTGGCACCCCGCGTTCCGGTCACGGTTATTTAAGCGCGGTCAGGCTGCCGCGCATCTTTCTGCTGCAGCGCCAGGCGATAAAGGCCAGCGCTGCACCCAGCAGCATCATCAGACTCAGCGACAGCTTCTCCGCCACCGGCAGCGCCACAATGACCAGGCTGCCTGACGCGCCACCGGCCATCTGAATGAATCCCTGCAAGGCGGACGCCACGCCCGCCTGTTGCTGATAGGGCTCCAGCGCATAGCTGGTGGCCGGTCCCACCGTAAAGGCCAGCCCGGCAACTGAAACGGCCACCGGGAACATGTAAAGCGCCCAGTGCGTCTGCATCTCCGCCGGGAAGATCTGCATCCCCGCTACCAGCAGCACCGCGCCCAGCAGCATAGTGAAGAATCCCATCGCCAGGCAGAAAGGGCGACCCGCTTTGCGAATCGCTTTATTGACGAACATGCTGACAAACATGATCCAGAAACCGTTGGCGCCAAAAGCAAAAGAGAACTGGATTGGCGTCAGCCCGCCTTCGGTCATTAATACCTGTGGTGCCAGCGACACGTAGGTCAGCACCATGCCCAGCGCACCGGCATTGGCGAACGCGAACGCCAGAAAGCGCGGCTGACGCAGGATCGCGACATACTGTTTAATCGGTAATCCTTTCACCCGCAGGGTATCCGCCGGGCGCGTCTCTGGCAGCCAGATAATCACCAGCAGCGTAATCAGCACGCCGTAGGCGCAGAGAAACCAGAAGGGTGCGCGCCAGTCAAAGGCGCTGGCCAGCAAACCGCCCAGCAGCGGAGCCAGGGCCGGGACGATGTTTAATGCGCCATTCAGGAAGCCATATGCACGGGCGGCATCATCACCGCTCAGGCGATCACGCACGCCGCTAAAGGCCACGACCGCGCTGCAGCAGACGCCACAGCCCTGCACCAGGCGGGCAAGGACGAACAGCGGGAATGAGGTAGCGGTGGCGGCGATGGCACTCCCCGTGATGTAAAGCGCCAGGCCCAGCAGGGCAATCGGCTTACGGCCATAGTTGTCCACCAGCGGGCCGGTCACCAGTTGTCCCAGCCCCATGACCAGCAGAAACAGGGGAATGGTGGTCTGCACCAGATTAACCGGCGTATCCAGCCCTTCTGCGATTTGTGGCAGCGTGGGCAAATAGAGATCGATGCCTAAGGGTGCCAGCAGCACCAGGCTTAATAACAGCAGAGTAAATTTTTGCATAACAACCAGAGGGTAAGCGTTCTGTTTAAAAACGATCGCAGAGGGTAATGATTCAGCGGCAAAAAAGATAGAGGAAGTCGTGCGGAAAGTGCGATGCCTGCTGTAAACAGGCATCGCAGAGGTCTGATTAGTAAGCGCCGTCGCGGCGTAACACCACGCCTGCGGTTTTGAACAGGATCGCGATATCGGTCCAGAGCGCCCAGTTTTTGACATACCAGGAGTCAAAATAGACGCGGGTGTCGTAGTCGATATCGTTACGTCCGCTGACCTGCCACAGACCGGTCATACCCGGCTTGGCCATCAGGTAGTAGTCGACATCACCGGCATAACGCTCCAGCTCAGCTTCAATCACCGGACGCGGGCCAACCAGGCTCATCTCGCCACGAATCACGTTCCACAGCTGCGGCAACTCGTCCAGGCTGGTTTTACGTAGGAAACTACCAATCCGGGTCACGCGCGGGTCATTCTTCAGTTTGAAATCTTTGTCCCACTCAATTCGTGCCTCTTCGCTGGTTGCCAGTAATTTCTCCAGCACCTCTTTGGAATTGGTCACCATGGAACGGAATTTCAGACATTTGAATTTTTTGCCATTCTGGCCCACACGCTCGTGACCATAAATGGCATTGCCGCCATCACGTTTTACCATATAACAGAGCAGGGCGAAGATTGGGCCGAGGAACAGCAGCAGCATCGACGCCACCACGATATCAAAGGCGCGCTTCATGAAACGGGAGGAGTGTTTCGCCAGGTTGTTGCTGACACGCAGAATCATCACTTCATGGCTGAAGATAAAGGACATGTCGGTGCCGTAAAGCGGCACGCCGCGCAGCGTCGGGATCACTGAAACTGAACGGCAGTTCATCTTGGACAGGAATTTCAGCCAGCGATCGCGCATCGGCTGCTGCTCATACTCCATCGCCACAATAAACTGCACGTTGTCACGGTCAATGGTCTGCCAGTTGATATCTTTCCAGGTGATCACCGGTACGCCATTCACGCTCTGCTGAGCCGGAACATCATCGACCGAGATAAAGGCCTGTACGTTGTAGCCCAGGATCTCTTCACTCTGCAGCGCCGCGTAAGCTTCGGTGGCGTTTCTGCCGGAGCCAATAATGATGGTCTCTTTCTGCCACTGACCCGCCTTGTGAATGGCGCGTTTAACCAGAGCACGCATCAGCGGCAGCAGCAGCAGGGCATATGTCCAGCTGAAGACCCACACCATGCGGGAGAAATCCCATTTAGAGAAGGCAATCAACGCGAGGTCGAGCAGCGAGAAAACAAATAATGTTTTAATGATCTCTTTCAGCTCAAACCAGAAGGGTTTGCGATAGGTGTAGTGACGCAGGCGTACCCAGAACCAGCCGGTACACATGACTGACATAATAAACTGTGCCACAAAACGATATTCAATTTGATGAGGTGGAATAAAGGTATCCAGCTCGCCCCAAATACCCTGTATCGTCGCGGCAGATAAAAACAGTGCGAGGTTAAGTGCAATCAGATCGGAAAAGCTCAGGGCGAATTTCACGATGATATTTTTACGCGTGCCGCTCCACGAGCGGCTCGGGCTATTCATTATCAATGTACTTGCCATAAAACCTGCTCTCTTTCTCAAGTAAAAGATGGCCTGACCAGAATCATGTACGCGCTCAGGGGTGGGCTTCTGAAAAATTAAAAAATAATTTTCAGTCTGTTGCAGTCAGTAAAGCCAGTGCAGCTGCAAAAAAGATAACGGCTAAAGCGTGATAGTACTCACGAAATGTTGCAGCATTGAGAATGAGTATGCAGGAGTTATTTGACAGAGTTAATACGGAAAAAATCTGAAAACATCAAAAGTGATTAAAGTTTTAAATAGCTAACTCATGGTTTTTACTGGATAAAATAAGGCGGGAGTTGGTTATAACCAAACTGTTTAAGACGCTTTTTAGGAATTACCGCCAAATCTTACGACTGGCGGTAGTGATAACAGACTCAGGCAGGTTTTTTTAAAATCCAGCGGTCCTGCTGTTTATCGTAATGACCAATCTGCAGATCCACCGGTTCTCCGTCAATCCATGCCGGGACGCTGGTATCGCGATCCCAGCCATCAAGTTGAGTAATTAAGCCGGGATTGGTGTGACAGGGGATGCTGACGGTGTCGAGGTTCTCACTGTCAAGATCGGCATCAACAATCTCATAACGACCAATTTTAACCACGTGTCCCATTCATTTCTCCCGTTTTTGCTGGCATAGACTTTTAAGCTTAGCGTATCGACAGAAAATAACGTGGCTGAATGATTAGGATTATTCCTTCTCTTCAGCCGGACGGACACCAATCTTCACAATACGGTTATCCTCTTTCTCCGCGACGGTCCACGTCAGCTGATTCCACTCAACCTGATCGCCAACCACCGGCGCGCCGCCCAGCATACTCAGCACCAGTTGTCCCAGCGACTGCTGATCGTTGGTGTTCTCATCCAGTTCCAGTCCGTAAATCTGCGCAATATCGCGCAGGCGAGCTTCAGCATCCAGAATAAAGTCACCAAAGAAACGCTGGTCGAGGGAAACCGGCGGCGACTGGCTGAACATCTTACCCAGCGCCGGCAGATCGCGCTCACGGCCAATCACGCAGATGACGTCGTTCTCCCTGAGACGCGTTCCATCATTCGGATGCATCAGCACATTGTCACGGAACAGGGCGGCGATGCGGGTCTCACGCGGCATCTGCAGGTCACGCAGTGCGGCACCGATGCACCACTTGTCAGCGCTGAGCTGGTAGACAAACTGCTCCCACGGATTTTCGGGGTGGATATCCAGACCGATACGGCTAATAGGCGATGCGGTAGGCGGCACCACCACTTTGGCTTTTTTCGCTGCAAAGCCCAGCGAGGTGCCCTGCAACATCAGAGAGACCAGCACCACAAAGAAGGCGATATTAAAATAGAGCGACGCGTTTTCTAATCCGGCCATCATCGGGAAGACCGCAAGGATAATCGGCACCGCGCCGCGTAAACCGACCCAGCTGATAAAGACGCGTTCGCGGGTGGTAAAACTGCGAAACGGCAGCAGACCAATAAACACCGACAGTGGGCGCGCCACCAGAATCAGCCACAGTGAGAGGATCATCGCCGGAACTGCGATATGCCACAAATCAGACGGGGTTACCAGCAGTCCCAGCACGATGAACATGCCAATCTGACTCAGCCACGCCATGCCGTCAAATGTCTGCAGAATGCCGTGACGGTTGCGAATCGGCCTGTTGCCCAGTAAAAAGCCGCACAGATAGACCGCCAGGATGCCGCTGCCCTCTAATACCGTGGTCAGGGCGAACACCAGAATGCCGCCACTCAACGCCAGCAGCGGATAGAGCCCACCGGCCAGACTGATACGGTTAATCAGCTGCTGCAGCGCCCAGCCGCCGCCCAGGCCCAGCACGATACCCAGACCAAACTGCTGCACCAGATGCACCAGGAACATCCAGTCAAGGCCGCTGCGGCCCTGTTCGATCATCTCAATCAGCGTAATGGTCAGGAACACCGCCATCGGATCGTTACTGCCCGATTCAATCTCCAGCGTGGAGCTGACGCGCTCATTCAGGCCTTTGTCACCCAGCAGGGAGAAGACGGCGGCGGCATCCGTAGAGCCGATGATCGCGCCAATCAGGAAGCCCTGCATCATATCCAGGTTAAACAACCAGGCGGCGACCACACCGGTTAAGCCTGCGGTAATCATGACCCCGACGGTCGCCAGCGACAGCGCTGGCCCCAGGGCAACTTTAAATGAGCTGGCTTTGGTCCGCATGCCGCCATCCAGCAGGATAATCGCCAGCGCCAGGTTCGAGATTAAGTAAGCCGCCGGATAGTTATCAAAGGCGATGCCGCCGATACCATCAACCCCGGTCAGCATGCCGAGAGCGAGGAAGATCACCAGAATAGGGATACCCAGTCTGGATGAGAAAGAGCTGAGCAGAATGCTCGATGCGACCAGCACGGAACCGATGATAAACAGACTGTAGACAATAGTGTGGTTCAAACCCGATCTCCTGAGATATGACAGTGCGGTGCAGCGACTGGTGACAAATATCCATGCTATCTCTGAAAGATAATGTTTTATCAAGGAGTTGTCATTGTGAAAATGATCATTATACGAATTGCTTAACAGCGTATGGAATCAGATTAATGTGAAGAATGAGGGGGTTGGCAGGCAAGGGGCAGAAAACAGACTGTTTTAGCAGGTTATTCGGAAGATAAAAAAAGCCGGCGATGAGCCGGCTTAGTGCATCAGGCTTCCGTTGCCTGTTTATGGAACAGCGATCGGAACACCGGGTAGATATCTTCCGGCTCACGAATGTGTTCGATAGCAAAGTTATCGAACGTCGACTGCAGATGCTCATACTCGCGCCACAGCGTCTGATGTGCACGGCGGGTAATCTCGATATAACTGTAATAACGCACCACCGGCAGAATATGCTTCGCCAGAATCTCATGACAAAGCGGTGAATCGTCGGCCCAGTTATCGCCATCTGACGCCTGCGCAGCATAGATGTTCCACTGCGCCGGGTCATAGCGCTCTTTCACCACCTCATCCATGAGTTTCAGTGCACTCGAAACGATGGTGCCACCGGTCTCCTGAGAGTAGAAGAACTCCTGTTCATCCACCTCTTTGGCCTGCGTGTGATGACGAATATAAACCACATCGACATTCTTGTAGGTGCGGCTCAGGAACAGGTAGAGCAGGATATAGAAGCGTTTCGCCATATCCTTGGTGGCCTGATCCATGGATCCGGATACATCCATCAGACAGAACATCACCGCCTGGCTGGAAGGCTCCGGCCGTTTCTCAAAGTTTTTGTAGCGCAGGTCGAAGGTGTCGATAAAAGGCACCCGTTCGATACGCGCCCGCAACTCGGCGATCTCTTTACGCAGCCGCTCCTCCTCCAGAAGCTGAGCCGGTTCAGAGTTCTCAATCTCCAGCAGCGTTTCTTCCAGTTCGTGCAGCATCCGGCGTTTACCCGCCGTCATCGCCGTACGACGCGCCAGCGAGTTCTGCAGCGAACGTACGACGCTGATATTGGCAGGCACACCGTTAGAGGTGAAACCGGCACGGTGGGTCTTATACTCATTCAACTGACGATGCTGGTTCCGGCGCAGGTTAGGCAGGGCGAGATCTTCAAACAGCAGGTCCAGATACTCATCTTTCGATATCTGAAAGACAAACTCATCCTGACCTTCACCATCCTGACTGGCATTGCCCTGGCCACTGCCGCCGCCGCCACCACCCTGCGGGCGCTCGACCCGGTCATTCTGCACAAAGTGGTCGTTGCCCGGATGGACCCGATGGCGGTTGCCGCCGCGTCCCTGATGGAAAATTGGCTCATTGATGTCGTCAATCGGGATAGAGACAGACTCACCGCTGCTTACATCGGTCACCGAGCGTTTATTGATGGCCTCGGAGATCGACTGCTTAATTTGCGACTTATAACGGCGCAAGAAGCGCTGGCGGTTTACCGCGCTCTTGTTTTTGCCGTTGAGTCGGCGATCGATGAAATAGGCCATGGTATTCCCCCAAACTACATTGTAAGCAGGCCGGGCGAACCCGACCTTGTCAGACCGGTATCACTTACCGGCAAGCTTACAGACTCTTATCAGGACGATTTACGCACACGCAAATACCATTCACACAGCAGGCGAACCTGTTTGCGGGTATAGCCTTTTTCCATCATGCGATCGACAAAATCATCATGTTTTTTCTGCTCATCGGTAGAGGTCTTGGTATTAAACGAGATCACCGGCAGCAACTCTTCCGTATTTGAGAACATTTTCTTCTCGATCACGGTGCGTAATTTCTCGTAACTGGTCCAGTTCGGGTTGCGACCGTTATTGTGTGCCCTGGCGCGCAGCACGAAGTTGACGATCTCATTACGGAAATCTTTCGGGTTACTGATGCCAGCGGGTTTCTCGATTTTCTCCAGTTCCGCGTTGAGCGATTCACGATCAAACAGCTGTCCGGTATCGGGATCGCGATACTCCTGATCCTGAATCCAGAAGTCGGCATAGGTCACATAGCGGTCAAAGATGTTCTGACCATATTCAGAGTAAGATTCCAGATAGGCGGTCTGAATCTCTTTGCCGATAAACTCAGCATATTTGGGGATCAGATAGCCTTTGAGGTGCTCAAGGTATTTCTCGGCCTGATCCTGTGGGAACTGTTCGCGCTCAATCTGCTGCTCCAGTACATAGAACAGGTGCACCGGGTTGGCCGCCACTTCGGCGTGGTCAAAGTTAAATACCCGCGACAGAATCTTAAAGGCAAAGCGGGTTGAAAGGCCGTTCATCCCCTCATCCACACCGGCGTAATCATGATACTCCTGCCAGGACTTCGCCTTAGGGTCGGTATCTTTCAGGCTTTCACCATCGTAGACCCGCATTTTGGAATAGATGCTGGAGTTATCCGGATCCTTGAGACGTGACAGGATAGAGAAGCGTGCCAGCGTTTCCAGCGTACCCGGTGCACAGGGCGAGGTCGCCAGCTCACTGTGATTAAGTAACTTGTCGTAGATTTTGATCTCTTCAGAGACCCGCAGGCAGTAGGGCACCTTGACGATATAGACACGGTCAAGGAACGCCTCATTATTCTTGTTATTACGGAACGTCACCCACTCTGATTCGTTGGAGTGCGCCAGAATAATGCCGTTAAACGGCAGCGCCGAAATCCCCTCGGTGCCGTTGTAGTTCCCTTCCTGCGTCGCCGTCAGTAACGGGTGCAGCACCTTGATAGGCGCTTTGAACATCTCAACGAATTCCATGATCCCCTGGTTGGCACGGCAAAGTGCGCCGGAGTAACCGTAAGCATCAGGATCGTTTTGCGCGTGGTTTTCCAGTTTACGGATATCCACTTTACCGACCAGCGCGGAGATATCCTGATTGTTCTCATCACCCGGTTCAGTTTTGGCAATCGCCAGTTGTTCCAGGATTGACGGCCAGACTTTCACCACTTTGAAACGCGAGATATCGCCGCCAAAGTCGTGCAGTCGCTTAGCGGCCCACGGCGACATAATCGTGCCGAGATAACGGCGCGGCACGCCATACTCTTTTTCGAGAATATGCGCATCTTCCTGCGGATTAAACAGGCAGAGAGGGTGGTCATTAACCGGGCTGCGTTCCCCGTCGGCGCTCAGTACATAGATGGGCACCCGCTGCATCAGCGACTTAAGCCGTTCCGCCAGTGAGGATTTACCGCCACCTACCGGTCCCAGTAAATAGAGGATCTGTTTCTTCTCTTCCAGTCCCTGAGCGGCATGTTTCAGGTAGGAGACGATCTGTTCAATCGCTTCCTCCATGCCGTAAAACTCCTCGAACGCCGGATAGCGTCCCATCACACGGTTGGAGAATATTCTGGAAAGGCGTGGCTCCTGAGCAGTATCGACCATTACCGGCTCTCCGATAGCCATTAACAGTCGCTCTGCAGCGTTGGCGTATGCACTGCGATCCTGCTTACAGATAGCAAGAAATTCCTGCAGTGTGAACTCTTCGTCCTTGGCAGCTTCATAACGCTGACGATAGTGATCGAATATATTCATAGCGATGCCCGTCCTTTCGTTTTTAGCACAGGTAAGGAGCGTAATTAGAGGCTTATAGCAGCTCCCGGAAGATATTCTCTGTTGAGTACAGCAACCCTTATGCCAACCTGATCTTTCTTATCGGGATACACAACTTTTATGGTTACTCTGCTCGTACAAAATGTCTGCTGTTACTTCTAACTGTAGATGGCTTCTAGGAAATTTCCTCCACGGGTTTGGGTTAATGAGGGGAAGATCAACTGTACAGCGGGTCTGTTGTGAGATGCGTTCTTATGGGTGATGCTTTAACTTAACGTGTTTTTAACCTTTAATGCCACTTTCATCGATCAGTCACTTAAAGGATTTCGATATAAGTTAATCCAGCCGTGAAAAAACGTTAGACTTCCTGTTTGATTGTTATATTTATGGAATGAATAAATTGTGAACCAATTCAAATTTAAGACGCTTGTTGCACTTCTGCCCTGTTATTTACTGGCCACGCACGCGAATGCCGCACCGCTTTCCATTGGCGCATCGGTGATCTATGCCGATTCACCTTATCGCGGCGGCCAGGACCGGTATATCCCGCTTCCGGTTATCAATTACGAGGGTGAAGACTTCTGGTTCCGCAGCCTGCAGGGCGGCTACTACCTGTGGAAAGATCCTCAGAACCAGCTGTCACTGACGCTGCTGGGTTCACCGCAGGAGTACAAACCCAGCGACAACGACCTGGGCGACATGAAAGGGCTGGATAAACGCCGCATGACGCTGATGGGTGGCGCAACCTATCGTCACACCGCTGACTGGGGGATTGTCCGTACCTCATTGCTGGGGGATGTGCTCAATAACAGCAATGGGATGATCTGGGACCTGACATACCTCTATCGCTTCCAGATGGGTGACTTCAGCCTGACGCCGGGCATCGGGGCCACATGGAACAGCGCCAATCAAAACCGTTATTACTATGGGGTATCCGGGCATGAAAGCGCCCGTACCGGCATCAGCCGTTACAACCCGGATGACAGCTGGTCACCTTATGTGGAACTGAGCGCCAGCTATCAGATTGCGCCGCAGTGGAATGCCAGCGTTATGGGGCGTTATATCCGTTTCGACAGCGAAATCAAAGACAGCCCGATGATTGATAAAAGCGGGCAGGCGTTAATCTGGACGGGTGTCAGCTATACCTTCTGATAACGCACCAAAAGAGGGCATTTATTGCCCTCTGTTCTTTTACAGGGCCTCAGAATGGGGCGGGAGAGCAGAATGCGTAACACGATTAACTTTGCCGGTTTTGGCGATCTGCCGGTGATCGGTCAGGGCACCTGGTATATGGGTGAAAACCCGGCGCAGCGTGCTGATGAAGTCGCTGCATTGCAGGCGGGTCTTGAGTGCGGCTTGAAGCTTATCGATACCGCCGAAATGTATGCAGATGGCGGAGCCGAAGAGGTGGTCGGGCAGGCACTGCTGGGCCGTCGCGACCGGGCGCTGCTGGTCTCCAAAGTTTATCCGTGGAATGCGGGCGAAGTGGATGCCATTGCAGCCTGTGAGCGCAGCCTGCAACGTCTGCAAACCGATTATCTCGATCTCTACCTGTTGCACTGGCGCGGCAATATTCCGCTGGAAGAGACACTGCGCGCGATGGAACGCCTGCAGCAGCAGGGCAAAATTCGTCACTGGGGCGTATCGAATTTTGACACCGATGATATGGCCGAACTGTGGGATGAAGAGAAGGGTGAGGCCTGCGCGACCAATCAGGTGCTCTATCATCTGGCTTCACGCGGCATTGAATTTGATCTGCTGCCGGCATGTCAGCAGCGTGGCGTACCGGTCATGGCCTACTGTCCGCTGGCCCAGGCCGGACGGCTACGTGACTCACTCTTTACCGATCCTCAGCTGACTCAGATTGCACAGCAGAAGGGCATCAGCGTGGCGCAATTACTGCTGGCCTGGGTGATTCGTCAGCCAGGGGTGATTGCCATTCCTAAAGCCAGTTCAGTGGCCCACGTTCAGGAAAATGCGGCGGCGCTGGAGGTGGAACTGACCGATGAGGATTTGCAGCTCATCGATCGCGCCTGGCCAGCGCCACAGCATAAGTCGCCGCTGGATATTGTTTAGCCGTTAACGTTATCGCTGGCTGCGGCTTTCTTTTTGAGGCGGAACGTCGTGGCCAGTCGTGCCGGTTTTTCACCCGCGCTGCGTAACGGTTTGCTGATACGCGCCGTCTCCACACAGACCATGGTCTTATAGCCCTCATTCGCCATATCCGTCATGCTGCAGGAGAGTTCCACACCCGGATTCCACGTGACAACGTCACTGTGATGATGGTGGTACACCTCGATCTGCCGCTCGCCCGCAGTATCATTAATCACTGAGCAATCTTCTGCTGCGGTAAAGATACGGTCGATGCGTCCAGGATAACGCTGTTTGCCGTCGCTGCTGGCCACCTCGCCGTTATTCACTTTGTCGATATAGCTATTGCCCAGACCCGAGACTTCCACACCGTTGATGTCGCTGACGGTAAAGTAGCTGTGCAGAGCCGCCGTCGCTTCAAAGTCACCATAGGCTTCCAGCTCAATCTCACAATGCTGGCCCAGCCGGAAGCGGGCAATCAGGGTGAATTCATGCGGCCAGAGCTTCAGCGTCTGAGGGTTGCTCTCCAGCACCAGCGTCAGCATGACGCCATCTTCATTTTCATCATGCGCCGTGAGTTTCCACGGCTGAACCCGCGCAAAGCCGTGTGCCGGTTCGCCCGCCGGGCCGAACCACGGCCAGCAGATCGGAACGCCGCCACGAATCGCCTTACCCGGTGCAAAGAGACTCTTATCACTCAGCCAGAGTACCGGCTTTTCGCCGCTGGGTTGCCAGGCGATGAGGTGCGCGCCCTGAAGCGTAATGGCTGCCCGCACTTTAGGGTGACTCACAACAATGGCGGGGAGTTCACCTATCTGGCGCTGGGTGAGGTAAGGGGAGATCTGCGTGACCACCGGCAGAGAAAACAGTTTATCTTGCATGTTCGATTCCTTCCTGTGCGGATCAAAAAAAGGGCGACCGAAGTCGCCCTTATTCTCAATGATGTCTGGCTGCCTTATTTAGCAGAAACCAGTGCAATCAGGTCGAGAACTTTGTTTGAGTAGCCAGTTTCGTTGTCGTACCAGGAAACCAGTTTCACAAAGTTGTCGTTCAGCGCGATACCGGCTTTAGCGTCAAACACTGAAGTCAGGATTTCGCCGTTGAAGTCGGTAGAAACCACGTCATCTTCAACGTAGCCCAGAACGTCTTTCATCTCACCTTCTGCAGCCGCTTTAATTGCAGCACAGATTTCTTTGTAAGAAGCCGCTTTTTCCAGACGCACGGTCAGGTCAACAACGGAAACGTTAGGGGTTGGTACGCGGAATGCCATACCGGTCAGTTTGCCGTTCAGCTCTGGCAGAACTTTACCAACGGCTTTAGCTGCGCCAGTTGATGAAGGAATGATGTTCTGCGATGCGCCGCGGCCGCCGCGCCAGTCTTTATGAGACGGGCCATCAACGGTTTTCTGAGTAGCAGTGGTGGCGTGAACGGTCGTCATCAGACCTTCAACGATGCCAAACTTGTCGTTGATCACTTTTGCCAGCGGTGCCAGGCAGTTAGTGGTACAGGATGCGTTAGACACGATATCCTGGCCATCATATTTGTCGAAGTTTGCACCACGAACAAACATTGGGGTGTCATCTTTAGATGGACCGGTCAGAACGACTTTCTTAGCGCCTGCAGTGATGTGTTTACGCGCGGTTTCGTCGGTCAGGAAGATACCGGTTGCTTCAGCAACAACGTCAACGCCTACCTCATCCCACTTCAGGTTGGCCGGATCACGTTCAGCGGTAACACGGATTTTTTTACCGTTAACCACCAGTGCGCCATCCTGAACTTCTACGGTGCCGTCGAAACGACCGTGAGTAGAGTCATACTTCAGCATGTACGCCATGTAATCCGCGTCCAGCAGGTCGTTGATAGCAACGATTTCGATGTCAGAACGCTTTTGAGCAGCACGGAAAACGATGCGACCGATACGGCCGAAACCGTTGATACCTACTTTGATAGTCATATATTCCACCAGCTATTGGTTAGTGAATAAAAGGTTGCCTGTAAAATTACAAAAACCTTACCAGGCGTCAAGCGGAATCGTGTCAATTGTTGCGACAAATCAATTCGCCTGAAAGGAATTATTCGATGCGCAACCGCTTGCGCGCCGCTAATGATATCGCGCTTCGTTGAATCAATCGCCGAATATATAGGGATGCTCCGGATAAAAGGTGATCGATGTCACAAATCCGCTTAGCAGAGAGCAGGCTGAAAGGGTGAGCACAAAAAAAGACCCGGGTTATGTTGATCATTTGTTAGAATAATAGTCGAATTTTTCAGAATGGCACTGCCCGGAATCCTAAAATGGCTAAAGACACCGCACCCGAAGCAAAAATTGCACAGTTGACTGAAATGCAACGCTACGTCACTCAGCAACGCGGAACGGAACCGCCTTACAGCGGCGCACTGCTGCACAACAAGCAGGAAGGGATCTACCACTGTCTGATCTGTGAGGCGCCACTTTTTCTCTCTGAGACGAAGTATGACTCTGGCTGTGGCTGGCCCAGTTTCTACCAGCCGGTCAGTGATGATGCGATTCGCTATATTGAAGATGATTCACACGGCATGCAGCGTATTGAGATCCGCTGTGGCAGTTGCGATGCGCACCTGGGACATGTCTTCCCTGACGGCCCGCAGCCGACCGGCGAACGCTATTGTGTTAACTCCGCCTCGCTGAATTTCACCGACGAGCAGGGCGAACAGACCAAAGGGTAATGGCGATGAAGGAACAGCTTGAAGCAATGCTTGCATCGATGACGCCTGAAGTCTATCAGCGTCTTGCCACGGCGGTTGAGATTGGTAAATGGCCGGATGGCGTGGCACTGACCCAGGAGCAGCGCGACAATTGCCTGCAGCTGGTCATGATGTGGCAGGCGCGGCACAACGACGCGCCCCAGCACATGACCATCGGCAAAGGTGGCGAAATGGTGATGAAGTCGAAAAAAGAGCTCAAAGAAGAGTTTGGAATTGACCCTGACGTGACCCGCATCCATCTGCATTAAAAAAAAGCTGGCGTCATGCCAGCTCCATTTTAAATCAGAATCGCGCCCTGAGCGGTCATCTGGGCAAAGGCAATTTCGCTGTCCTCGGGATTCAGATTGACGCCCCGGCAGCCCTCTTTAACCACCTCAACGTGATAACCCAGCTCCAGCGCATCCAGCACGCTATATTTGACGCAGTAATCCGTCGCCAGCCCCAGCATCACCAGATGGGTGATCCCACGCTCACGCAGCCAGCTGTCCAGCTCGGTCTTACGGCGATGGCCATTGTCAAAAAAGGCGCTATAGCTGTCGACATCCTGATCCTGGCCCTTATGGAACGTCGCATCGAACAGTGAGCGATCGAGACCCGGATGAAAATCAGCGCCAGTCGAGCCCTGAATGCCGTGATCGGGCCACCAGATCTGGGCCAGACCATTTAACTCGCCCAGCGTGTAGACCGGCTCGCCGGAAACCGAGGCAAAGCTGCCGTGATTGGCCGGATGCCAGTCCTGCAGTGCCAGTACGCATTCACCGTTTTCACGGAACAGTCGCGCATAACGATTTGCCACCTCGACCGTATGGTCGCCCTCATGGACTGCCATCGGGCCGCCGGGGCAAAAATCGTTCTGAATATCAATAATGATGAGTGCCCGCTTCATTACATATCGCTCCGTTTCAGTCTTCAGTCAGTTCGCCGCGCAAATTCTGCTGCATTCTGGCTCGGATTTGATCGGCCGAAAGATCCTGGCTGAGTAAAAAGTGTAGCTTTGTCAGCGCCGCTTCCACGGTGAGGTCAAATCCGCTGATGACACCAGCATGTTCCAGCGCATTGCCGGTAGCGTATCCGCCCATATTCACTTTGCCGGAAATACACTGGGTGAGGTTTACCACCACGATGCCACGCTCGCTGGCCTGCTGCAATTCTGCCAGAAATTCCTTGTTCTGCGGTGCATTACCCACACCATAGGAGCGCAGGATCAATGCTTTGACTGGCTGACGCAGAAAGTTACGTACAACGTCGGCTGAAATGCCGGGATAGATGGTGACCACGCCAATGGGCTGAGGCGTAATGGTGTGAACCTTCAGTTCGCCCTGACCGGCTGGGGCTGGCGGTGTATTGAGGCGACGAATATGAATGCCCGCTTCCAGCAGCGCAGAGAGGTTGGGCGAAGCAAAGGCGTTGAAGCCGTCTGCATGTGCCTTGGTGGTCCGGTTACCGCGATAGAGCGTGTTATTGAAAAACAGCGACACTTCGCTGATCGGATAGTTGGCCGCCACATAGAGCGAATTTAAGAGATTCTGCTGACCATCTGAACGTAATTCCGCTAACGGAATCTGCGAGCCCGTGACGATAACCGGCTTGGCCAGATTTTCCAGCATAAAGGAGAGTGCTGAGGCGGTAAATGCCATGGTGTCGGTGCCATGCAGGATCACAAAACCATCATAGCGATCATAGTTCTGACGGATATCTTCTGCGATAGAGTGCCAGTCCTGCGGGGTCATGTCGGAAGAGTCGATCAGCGGCTGATACTCATGAATGGTGAAATCAGGCATCTCAGGGCGGTGGAACTCCGGCATGTTAGCCAGCTGTTGCTGCAGGTGTCCGGAGACGGGAATATAACCCTGCGCCGAACGCTGCATACCGATCGTCCCGCCAGTGTAGGCTACGTAGATGTTTTTCTTTTGCATTAGAGAACTCAGACTCGCCATAAAACGCGCAGTATAAGGGGAATAGCGGGGAAAAGCAGCCCGACCAGCGGCCGGGCTGCGAGGTTTATCGCACTTCGCCGCAGTTCAGGCAGAATGCATAACGGTTCTGAGGATCGTTCTGCTTGTCGAACAGACCAGGCTGGGCTTTCATAGCACTCATCACATCCAGCATCGGTGCTGGCAGCCAGGCTTTCAGCGTATCAGGCAGGACAGCCTGCACCGACGCGTTCATCTGGCTCAGCATCATATCCAGGAAGCTCGGGTCATCCTGATACCAGCTCAGCTGCGGATTACTGACTTTCGCCAGCTCGCCCGCCTTCTTCACGGCATCATCGAAGTCACCCAGCGCATCAACCAGACCATTGGCTTTCGCATCGCTGCCGGTCCAGACGTGGCCCTGTGCAATGGCATCAATCTGCTCTGGTGTTTTATGACGTGATTTCGCCACCAGACCGACAAAGTTGCGGTAGCCATTTTCGATGGTCAGCTGCATCAGCTGCTGAACTTCCGTTGGCAGCGCTTTGGTGGTTGAGATATCCGCCAGCGGTGAGGTCGCAACACCGTCGGTGTGCACGCCGATACTGTCCAGGCTGTTCTCCAGCGTATTGATCACGCCGAAGATGCCAATCGAGCCAGTCAGCGTGCTGGGGTTCGCCACAATGTAGCTGGCAGGCGTTGAGATCCAGTAACCGCCAGACGCCGCCATGCCTCCCATCGAGACCACAATCGGCTTACCGGCCGCCTGCGCTGCCGCCAGCTCTTCACGAATCGCTTCCGAGGCGGTGACGCTGCCACCCGGGCTGTTCACCCGCAGAATAATCGCTTTGATTTTCGGATCGAGACGCGCATCGCGGATCTGCGCCGCCGTCGTGTCGCCACCGACGTTGCCCGGCGTCTCTTCACCATCCATGATGGCACCGCTGGCCATGACTACCGCGATGTTGCCATCCTGCTGCGTGGAGGTGGTTTTCACGCTGTAGTCATAGATGCTGACGCTACGGTAATCGTTGCTCTGCTTATCCAGACCAAAGGTTTTTACCAGCTCCTGATCGGCTGCCGCACGTGAACCCAGGGCATCGACCAGCTTGTTATCCAGCGCATATTGCGCGGTATCGCCTTTCACGGCGTTTAATCCGGCAATAATCGCAGCAGCACCGGGGAAGAGTTGCTCCGGCGTAATCTGGCGGTTCGCTGCCACGGTGTTCAGGTAGTTCTGCCACAGCTGACCGACCCAGCGGCTGTCTGCATCCCGTGCGGCAGGGGACATGTCGTCACGCAGGAACGGCTCAACCGCTGATTTGTAGGTCCCGACACGGAAGACGTGTGAGGTGACTTTCAGCTTCTCCAGCAGGGTTTTGTAATAGAGTCCGTTGGTGGCGAAACCATGCAGATCTACGGTGCCCTGTGGTGACAGATAGATTTTGGTGGCGTAGCTGGCAAGGTAATACTGCGCCTGGCTGTAGCTGTCGCCCAGTGCATAAATCGGCTTGCCGCTGTCGCGGAATTCGCGCAGCGCTTTACCCACATATTGCAGTGAAGGCTGATCGCCACCGGCAAATTCGCGTAAATCGAGCACCATGCCTTTAATGTTGCTGTCATCTTTTGCCTGACGAATAGCGTCGACCACATCAAACAGCGAATTTTCCTGTAAACGGTCACTGCTGGCACCCAGCAGCTGGCGGCCAATTTTGCTCAGACGATTGCTTACCGACGGTTTATCCACCAGCACGCCGCTGAGATCCACTTTCAGTGCGCCTTGCTGAATCGGCGCTGAACTGCCGCCCGACCCGCTGACCTGCAGCCAGATCCCTACACCCACCACAATCAACAAAATCAGGAATATATTCAGAATAAATTCCCTGATAAAATTCAGTACCCGCCAGCTCCAGCGGAACAGACCTGCAATTATTCGCCACAATGTGCGCATCAGACTCTCCATAAATATGTAGCAGGAAGTGGCCGCCGCGCGGACCAGACTTCCCCGACGAGCTCATCCTAAAGAGCGGCGTGTTAAAAGTCAGCAGGAAATCACTGCGCACTGTTACAAAAAATCTGCCTGTGCCAGGATAACTGCAACATTACAGAGATCGGGAGAGAAACATGGACGCACTGGAGTTACTGGTCAACCGACGTTCGGCCTCACG
Organism: Pantoea sp. Ft-CA_14; assembly: GCF_024520875.1. Classification (NCBI taxonomy): domain Bacteria; kingdom Pseudomonadati; phylum Pseudomonadota; class Gammaproteobacteria; order Enterobacterales; family Erwiniaceae; genus Pantoea; species Pantoea sp. Ft-CA_14. The sequence continues at coordinate 23,996 of NZ_JALNPM010000009.1, forward strand.
CCTGACTGAGCCGGCACCTGCGGGTGACGCACTGGAAAATATCCTGCGGGCTGGTATGCGCGCCCCGGATCACGGCACGCTGCAACCCTGGCGCTTTATCATTGTGGAAAATGAGGGTCGCGACCGGCTGAGCCAGCTGCTGGAGCAGGCAGCACGCGATAAACAGCTGGATGAAAAAGCGATTAACAAAGCAAGCCAGTCACCGTTTCGCGCACCGATGATCATTACGGTGGTGGCACATTGTGAAGCGCACCACAAAGTGCCGCGCTGGGAGCAGATCGCCTCGGCAAGCTGTGCAGTGATGGCCATGCAGATGGCGGCCGTCGCTCAGGGTTACAACGGTATCTGGCGCAGTGGTCCCTGGACCGATGACGAGCAGGTACGCCAGGGGTTTGGCTGCCGCGAACAGGATGCCATCGTCGGCTTTCTCTATCTGGGCACCCCGCAACTGAAATCCAGCACTACGGTGCTCCCACCTGACACGGCGCCTTTCGTCCGTTACTTCTGACTACAATGCTTGTCCGGTTCCGGCAGGGTGCATTTCAGCCCTGCTTTTTGCACGGTTCCTGTGCGAACGATCGCTAACGCCGCGCATCACACTTACGTCAGCGGGCCTGCCAGGCTAACATAGCCCAGTATTCAAACCGACAGCGGACAACCGGTTATCACTGCGTTCCCCCTGATGTTAAGGATTACCTGATTCAATGCGTTTGTTTATTGCGGAAAAACCGAGCCTGGGGCGTGCTATCGCAGATGTGCTGCCGAAACCGCATCGACGTGGTGATGGATTCATTGCCTGCGGCAACGATCAGATCGTCACCTGGTGTGTAGGCCATCTTCTGGAGCAGGCGCAACCCGACAGTTATGACAGCCGTTATGCGCGCTGGTCGCTGGCGGATTTACCCATCATTCCGGAAAAATGGCAGCTAAAACCGCGTCCCTCGGTCGCTAAGCAACTGAAAGTGGTTGAGGGCTTGCTGGCGCAGGCGAATGAAGTGGTGCATGCCGGTGACCCGGATCGGGAAGGGCAGTTGCTGGTGGATGAGGTGCTCGACTACCTGAACCTGCCGGCTGAAAAACGCAGCAAGGTGCAGCGCTGTCTGATTAACGATCTCAATCCTCAGGCGGTGGATCGGGCAGTAAACCGCCTGCGTGAAAATCGCGAGTTTATTCCGTTGTGCGTCTCGGCGCTGGCCCGCGCCCGGGCGGACTGGCTCTATGGCATTAACATGACCCGCGCCTGGACGCTGCTGGGACGCAATGCAGGCTATGATGGCGTACTGTCGGTGGGCCGGGTGCAGACGCCGGTGCTTGGGCTGGTGGTCCGGCGCGATGAAGAGATCGAGAACTTCGTGCCGAAAGATTACTTCGAAGTGAAAGCGCACATCCTCACGCCTGACGGCGCCCGATTTATCGCCAGCTGGATCCCCAGTGAAGCCTGTGAACCGTGGCAGGATGAAGAGGGCCGCCTGCTCAAACGCGCCCTGGCGGAGCATGTGGTGGCGCGTATTACGGGCCAGCCAGCGATCGTCACCGCTTACAGCGACAAACGCGAAAATGAGGTGGCGCCGCTGCCCTTTTCCTTATCCAGCCTGCAGATCGAGGCCGCTAAACGTTACGGGCTGAGTGCGCAGACGGTGCTGGATACCTGCCAGCGGCTTTACGAAACCCATAAACTGATTACCTATCCCCGTTCGGACAGCCGCTATCTGCCTGAAGAGCATTTTGCCGGTCGTCATGCGGTGTTAAAGGCGATACAGGCGCATCAGTCACAGCTGACCCCACCGGCAGATTTCGATGCCGATCGCAGAAATCGCTGCTGGGATGATAAAAAAGTGGATGCCCACCACGCCATTATTCCAACGGCCCGTGCCAGCGCGGTGAAACTCAGTGAAAACGAGCAGCATATCTATGAACTGGTGGCGCGCCAGTATCTGATGCAGTTCTGCCCGGATGCGGTATTCCGCAAATGTGTCATCGATCTTGATATTGCTGGCGGAAAATTCGTGGCGAAAGCACGCTTCCTGGCGGAAGCGGGCTGGCGTGCGCTGCTGGGCAACAAAGAGCGGGATGAAGAGAACGACGGCATGCCGTTGCCTGTGGTAGCGAAAGGGGATGAGCTGCTGTGTGAGCGCGGAGAGGTGCTGGCGAAGCAAACCCAGCCGCCACGCCCGTTTACCGATGCCACCATTCTTTCTGCAATGACCGGCATTGCCCGTTTCGTTCAGGATAAAGAATTAAAGAAAGTATTGCGTGCGACCGATGGTTTAGGAACGGAAGCCACACGCGCCGGCATTATCGAATTACTGTTTCGTCGTGGCTTCCTGGTGAAGAAGGGCCGCTATATCAATTCTACAGATGCCGGACGCGCCCTGATTCACTCCCTGCCCGATCTGGCAGCACGCCCGGATATGACGGCGCAGTGGGAATCGACACTGACGCGTATCAGCGAAAAGGCCTGCCGCTATGATGAATTCATGCAGCCGCTGGTGCAGACCTTAACTGGTCTGATCCAGCAGGCACGACAGCAGCCTGCGGCGCATGCATTTAGGGGATTACCGTCCACCGGACAGAAACGTCCGGTGCGCAAAACCAGGCGTAAAGTGAAGGAGACGGAATGAGGCGTTATTCAGTATTACTGCTCGTGGCCCTGTCGCTGGCGACCAGCGTGGCGCAGGCCAACAGTCGTTATCAGTCGATGCCACAGCAGGGCAGCAACGGTGGTAACACCGATGTCGTGGTGGATATGCCACCCGAGGCATGGACACAGGCAGAGAGACGTCAGCCAGACTGTCTCCGCTGCTGTATCTTTGAGAACCGTAACTACACGGAAGGCGCGGTGGTGAAATCAGAGGGGGTGTTGCTGCAATGTACCCGTGATGAACACTCCATCGGCACCAATAACCTGATCTGGAAAATAGTGAAATAGCCGTCGCGTGGCGCTCTGCCACGCGACCGTCAGTTAAAAGCGGAAGGTTGACCAGATGGGCGCGTGGTCAGATGGTTTTTCCATGCCCCGGATCTCATAATCAATGCCGGTCTCAACGCAGTGCGACGCCAGGGTTTTGCTCGCCAGCACCAGATCGATGCGTAACCCGCGATTATCATCAAACCCTTTCGAACGGTAATCGAACCAGGAGAAGCGATCCGCCACCTCCGGATTGTGCTCACGCCAGGTATCAACCAGCCCCCAGCCCAGCAGGCGGTCCATCCACTCGCGTTCTTCCGGCAGGAAGGAGCATTTGCCGGTGCGCAGCCAGCGCTTGCGGCTCTCCTCACCAATACCAATATCCCGATCGGTGCTGCTGATATTCATGTCGCCCATAATCAGAACCGGCTTATCAGCAGGCAGATCCTCGGTCAGCAGACGTTGCAGATCGCGATAGAATTTCTCTTTAGCCGGAAACTTGGTGGGATGGTCGCGGCTCTCGCCCTGCGGAAAATAGCCGTTAATTACCGTGATGTCGCCAATCGGGCTGGGAAGTTCCGCGATGATCAGGCGGCGCTGGGATTCTTCGTCATCACCCGGGAAACCCCGGCTCACTGACACTGGCTCAGCTTTGGTTAACAGGGCAACGCCGTAGTGACCTTTCTGTCCATGATAGAAGACGTGATAGCCGAGCTTTGACACCTCTTCCAGCGGGAACATGTCGTCATGGACCTTGGTTTCCTGCAGACCGATAACATCGGGCTGATGCTGTTCGACAAGTGCCTGAAGCTGATGCGGGCGGGCACGCAACCCATTGATGTTAAATGAAACAAATTTCATGAGATCGACCGTTGTTCAGAAATGTCAGGCGGAGATGGTAGCGATTTTTGCTGAAAAAGTCATGGCGGAACAGGCTGAGATTGTGTGAAAGCGGGCAGGAATGTGGGGGCGAACAGAAAGCTTAGGTATTATTTTGGGTATGGTGTGCCACATACGAGATGGTGGTGGGAGAAGGATTATTCGGCGCGTTGCGCCTCACCCTGCGGGCCGCGCTGAAGCGCGTTGTC
>NZ_JALNPM010000009.1:28091-211790 GCF_024520875.1 Pantoea sp. Ft-CA_14
TCGCGATGCTCGACCCGAACCTTAATCGAAGGTTCTCATCCCTCTCCCCGCAGAACAGGAAGCTTAGGTATTATTTTTGGGATGGTGTGCAACATGCGAGATGGTGGTGGGAGAAGGATTATTCGGCGCGTTGCGCCTCACCCTGCGGGCCGCGCTGAAGCGCGTTGTCTCGCGATGCTCGACCCGAACCTTAATCGAAGGTTCTCATCCCTCTCCCCGCAGAACAGGAAGCTTAGGTATTATTTTGGGGATGATGTGCAACATACGAGATGGTGGTGGGAGAAGGATTCGAACCTTCGAAGTCTGTGACGGCAGATTTACAGTCTGCTCCCTTTGGCCGCTCGGGAATCCCACCTGGGATAGTGATGTGGCTTAAGATGATTCAGATTCAGATGGTGGTGGGAGAAGGATTCGAACCTTCGAAGTCTGTGACGGCAGATTTACAGTCTGCTCCCTTTGGCCGCTCGGGAATCCCACCTGGGATAGTGATGTGGCTTAAGATGATTCAGATTCAGATGGTGGTGGGAGAAGGATTCGAACCTTCGAAGTCTGTGACGGCAGATTTACAGTCTGCTCCCTTTGGCCGCTCGGGAATCCCACCATGGCCTGAATCTTTCTCTCTTAAAGCGGGGCGCATCATACCAAATGCGATAAGGGTGTAAAGCGCCCACTGGCAAAACCGCAACTGTTTGCCCACTTTTTACGCGTAGCGCTGAATCTGCAGACAATTCAGCGCACTGGCTGATTAAAGAATAATCGTGCGGTTGCCGTAAACAAACACGCGCTGCCCCAGCACTTTATACAGTGCGTTGCTCAGGACATTCTTTTCTACGTCGCGACCGGCGCGCATCATCTCATCGGCGGTGTAGCTGTGATCAACGTTTATCACATCCTGCATGATGATTGGGCCTTCATCGAGATTGTCGTTCACATAGTGCGCGGTGGCACCGATGATCTTCACGCCGCGTTCATAAGCCTGATGATAGGGACGGGCACCGATAAAGGCGGGCAGGAAGGAGTGGTGAATATTGATAATCTGGTTCGGATAACGCTGCACAAAGGCGGGCGTCAGGACGCGCATATATTTCGCCAGCACCACGTAATCGGGCTGATAGCGGTCAATCTCTTCCACCATGCGGTTATCGTGCTCTTCCCGCGTCAGTCCCTCATGGCTCACCAGCACAAACGGAATGTCAAAACGCTCAACCAGCGAACGCAGGGTGTCGTGGTTACCCACTACCGCCGCAATTTCCATATCCAGGCCGCCAAACGCGCTCTTCATTAACAGATCGCCCAGGCAATGCGCCTCTTTAGTGACCAGAATCACCACGCGGCGACGACCGGCGCTGTGCAGTTCCCGGACTGAACCCTGGGGCAGGGCGCTGTCGAGGTCGGCGAGCAGGGTGTTGTCGTTGAAGATCCCTTCCAGTTCGGTACGCATGAAAAAACGCCCGGTGCGATGATCAACAAACTCATTGTTCTGCACGATATTAAGTTCGTGCTTGTAACAAATATTGGTGATTTTGGCGATCAGACCTTTTGCATCGGGACAAATGGTTCGTAAAACTTTTCTTTGCATGGTTTGCGCTTGCATCTCAATCAGAGTCCTGTCAAAGCATTAGGGGTAAAACCGCTGGGGTAGCCGTCAGCTTAACCACAACATTTTTTGTATTTTTTTTCACTGCCGCACGGGCAGCGATCGTTACGCCCCACGGGCGGTGCTGTACCGTCAACATAGTACCAGCGTTGATCCTCGTGAAGAAAGCGTGAACATTCATGAATGGCCTGAATGTTGGTTTTCTCGCGGTATCGCGCAAAAAAGGTAACGAAAGCTTCGTTCTCATGGCTTCCATGATTACAACGGGTTACATTCAGGCTGAGCCAGTCGGTTCCTGGAAAACTTTCAGATAAAAGCCCTGACAGCGCCGGATGACGCTTCTCAGGATGCCAGGTCGCAACCAGATAGTCCGCATTATGCTGAACATAAGCGCAATAACGGGATCGCATAAGTTGTTCAGCTGTAACAGGAATCTGGTTACCCTGAAGAAAGGGCTCGCAACATACGCTATACTGCTCTCCGCTACAACATGGGCAGGTTTCTGACACATTATCTCCCGGGAATGATGGGTCGATTTTACAAGCGCGCTATGTTAGCTGACCCCGTGTTGTGATGCTACGTATTGACGGCAGGACCAGACAGAAATGAGAAAGGTAAAAATTGGATTGGCTCTGGGTTCTGGAGCGGCCAAAGGATGGGCGCACATCGGCGTGATCAACGCGCTGGAGCGTGCAGGTATTGAGATCGACGTCGTTGCGGGCTGCTCTGTCGGGGCATTAGTCGGATCTGCCTATGTGAATAACCGTCTGCCGCTGATGGAAAAATGGGTCAGTGCATTTCGCTACTGGGATGTTATTCGCCTGATGGATGTCTCCTGGCAGCGTGGCGGACTGCTGCGCGGTGAGCGGGTCTTTAGCCATGTTCGTCAGCTGATCCCCAATGACACGATAGAGCACTGTCATAAACCCTTTGGCGTGGTGGCGACTAACCTCAGTACCGGTCGTGAACTCTGGCTGACAGAGGGCGATCTGCATCAGGCAGTACGCGCTTCATGCAGTATGCCAGGTTTATTACCGCCGGTGGGCTACAATGGGTATTGGCTGGTGGATGGTGCCGTAGTCAACCCGGTGCCGATTTCACTTACCCGTGCCCTGGGGGCAGACATTGTTATCGCCGTTGACTTGCAGCATGACGCGCATTTAATGCAGCAGGATCTCTTTTCCGTGACACCACAGAATAGCGAAGAAGAAGCCGCCGCAGCGGCATTGAGTTGGGGTGGGAAGCTGCGTCAGCGTCTGGTGAATTTCAGCCAGCGCCGTGCGTCTCAGTCACCTGGCGCGATGGAGATTATGTCCACCTCTATCCAGGTGCTGGAAAATCGCCTGAAGCGGAATCGCATGGCAGGCGATCCGCCCGATGTTTTGATTCAGCCGGTCTGTCCGCAAATTTCGACGCTGGACTTTCATCGTGCTGAGGAAGCCATTGAAGCAGGCAAGGCCGCCGTAGAGAAGAAAATGGATGAACTATTACCACTGGTCCGTGGCAGATAATCAGGTTGTTCATTCAAAGCGGTGACTTCAGCCAATTCTTAAAGGCGCAACTGCGTTTTATGAACCACTATTGAAATATCTGGTACGCAGGGGGAAAGAATGGAAAAACCACTACTCGGCAAAAAGATACTCATTGTCGAAGATGAGGCTGTTTTCCGTTCGTTGCTGGACCAATTTTTGTTATCGATGGGTGCTGTGACGTTACAAGCGGAAGATGGTCTGGAAGCAATTGCACAACTACAACAGCATACTGTCGACCTGATTATCTGCGATCTGGAAATGCCCCGCATGAGCGGCATCCAGTTCGTTGAGCACATTCGTACCCGCGGCAACATCGTGCCGATTTTAATCATCTCAGCTACCGAGAACATGTCGGATATTGCGCATGTATTGCGTCTTGGGGTGCAGGATGTGCTGCTTAAACCACTTAAAAACTTTGAGCGCTTCCGTGAAGCGGTCTATGAATGTCTCTATCCCTCTATGTTCACTTCGAAAGTGGAAGAGGATGAACAACTGTTCCAGGACTGGGATGCGCTGGTTCGTGATCCTAAAGCGGCTGCCAAGCTGCTCAAGCAACTCCAGCCACCGGTGCAGCAGACTATTGCCAACTGCCGGGTTAACTATCGTCAGCTGACGATGGCTGAGCAGCCTGGGCTGGTGCTTGATATCGCGGCGCTCTCCGACAAAGATCTGGCGTTCTACTGTCTGGACGTGACCCGTGCCGGTGATAATGGCGTGCTGGCAGCGTTGCTGCTGCGGGCGCTGTTCAATGGCCTGCTGCAGGAGCAACTGACCGGGCAGAAACAGCGTCTGCCGGAACTTAATGGGCTGCTCAGACAGGTCAATCTGTTACTGCGCCAGGCGAACCTGAGCGGCCAGTTCCCGTTACTGGTTGGGTACTATCATCGCGGATTAAAGAACTTAATTCTGGTTTCGGCCGGATTGAACGCCACACTTCATGTTCATGCCCATCAGATTCAGCTCAGCAATGGTGTCCCCCTTGGCACTATGGGCAGCACCCATCTTAACCAGATCAGTCAGCGCGCAGAAAACTGGCAATGCCACGTCTGGGGCGCGGGCGGGCGCATTCGGCTGATGCTATCGACGGAAGAATAAGCCGTAAAAACAGAGGAATTCTGGCGCTGAGGACAGGGCCAGAGTTTAGCTTTACAGTTGGGTAATAGTCTTAATTTCGACGGTTTGGTGCCTTCCAGGATAAATCCGTTCGATACTAACTGATATACTCATTTCCGATTTTAAACCGACATATCAAGTATTAACTTGAACGGCCTATAAGAGAGGTATCTTAATGTCTGCCAATAATACCAAAGTAAAAAAAGCGGTAATCCCGGTAGCGGGTTTGGGTACGCGTATGCTCCCGGCTACCAAAGCGATTCCTAAAGAAATGTTACCGCTGGTTGATAAGCCGTTAATCCAGTATGTCGTTAACGAGTGTATCGCTGCTGGCATCAACGAAATTGTGCTGGTAACGCATTCATCAAAAAATGCCATCGAAAACCACTTTGATACCAGCTTCGAACTGGAATCAATGCTGGAAAAACGCGTTAAGCGTCAGCTGCTGGATGAAATCCAGTCAATTTGCCCGCCACACGTCACCATCATGCAGGTTCGTCAGGGCATCGCTAAAGGTCTGGGTCACGCTGTAATGTGTGCACACCCACTGATCGGTGATGAGCCGTTTGCGGTTATCCTGCCAGACGTCATCATCGACGAATATGAATCTAACCCAACCAAAGATAACCTGGCAGAGATGCTGAGCCGTTATGAAGAGTCTGGCCGCAGCCAGATCATGGTTGAGCCGGTTGCCGATGTGACTGCATACGGTGTTGTCGATTGCCAGGGCGCAGAACTGAACCCAGGCGACAGCGCACCAATGGTCGGTGTGGTTGAGAAGCCTAAAGCGTCAGAATCCCCATCAAACCTGGCCGTTGTAGGTCGTTATGTTCTCTCTTCAGAGATCTGGCCACTGCTGGCTAAAACGCCTCCAGGTGCAGGCGGCGAAGTTCAGCTGACTGACTCCATTGCAATGCTGATGGAAAAAGAGACAGTTGAAGCATATCACCTGAAAGGCGTCAGCCATGACTGTGGTAACAAACTGGGCTACATGCAGGCTTTCGTTGAGTACGGTGTTCGTCATCCGGTATTGGGCAAAGATTTTTCTGAATGGCTCGATGGCGCAGTTGGCAACAAAAAGTAATTCATAAACACAGGATAACTCGATGAAAGTCACTGTATTTGGTATCGGCTATGTCGGTCTGGTTCAGGCTGCGGTGTTAGCCGAAGTCGGACATGACGTTCTCTGCATTGATGTCGACGAAAACAAAGTCGAAAATCTGAAAAAAGGCATCATTCCTATTTTCGAACCAGGTTTAACGCCGCTGGTAATGTCCAATTACGAAGCGGGTCGTCTGAAGTTCAGCACTGATGCTGAGATGGGCGTAAACCATGGTGTTATGCAGTTTATTGCAGTTGGTACTCCACCAGATGAAGACGGCTCTGCCGATCTGAAATATGTGACCGCCGTAGCGCGCACCATTGCGCAGCATATGAACGATCACAAAGTGGTTATCGACAAATCAACCGTTCCGGTTGGCACAGCAGACAAAGTTCGTGCGGTAATGACGGAAGCGCTGAAAGCGCGTGACGCCAACATCACTTTTGATGTGGTATCTAACCCGGAATTCCTCAAAGAAGGTGCTGCAGTCAATGACTGTATGCGTCCAGAACGTATCGTTGTCGGTACTGACAACGACGACGTGGTAGAACTGTTACGCGAGCTCTATGAGCCGTTTAACCGTAACCACGATCGTATGATCATGATGGATATCCGCAGCGCAGAGCTGACCAAGTATGCAGCAAACTGCATGCTGGCCACCAAAATCAGCTTTATGAATGAGATGTCTAACCTGGCTGAACGTTTAGGCGCGGATATTGAAAAAGTACGCCAGGGCATCGGTTCCGATCCCCGCATTGGCTACCACTTTATCTATCCTGGCTGTGGTTACGGCGGCTCCTGCTTCCCGAAAGATGTGCAGGCGTTAATCCGTACCGCTGAGTCAATTGGCTATCAGCCACGTCTGTTGCAGGCCGTGGAAGATGTGAATGACAACCAGAAAAACAAACTGCCAACCTTTATCAAACGTCATTTTGGTGACGATCTGAAAGGTAAAACGTTTGCGCTCTGGGGCCTGTCATTTAAGCCGAACACTGACGACATGCGTGAAGCCTCCAGCCGTGTGCTGATGGAAACGCTGTGGGAAGCTGGCGCATCTGTTCAGGCGTTTGACCCGGAAGCGATGGATGAAGCACAGCGTATCTACGGTCACCGCAGCGATCTTAAGCTGATGGGTACCAAAGAAGCCGCACTGCAGGGCGCTGACGGTCTGGTCATCTGTACGGAGTGGCAAAACTTCCGTGCACCTGACTTCGACATCATCAAAAATGCACTGAAAGAAGCCGTGATTTTTGATGGTCGTAACCTGTATGATCCAGAGCGTATCAGCAAACGCGGTTTCGTTTATTATGCAATCGGCCGCGGAGCGTCTATTCAAACTGCATAATTAACGAGGGATTTATGAACTTTCTGGTCACCGGCGCCGCAGGTTTTATTGGTTTTCATGTCAGCCAGCGTCTGCTGGCCGCCGGTCACCAGGTTGTCGGTATCGACAACCTGAATGATTATTACGACGTAAATCTCAAGCATGCCCGTCTCAATTTAATTAAGGGCGATCCTGGTTTTACTTTTATTGAGATGGACCTGGCGGACCGTGACGCAATGGCGTCACTGTTCGATCAGCAAAAATTCCAGCGCGTTATCCATCTTGGCGCTCAGGCTGGTGTCCGGTATTCCATTGAAAATCCTCATGCCTACGCAGACTCCAATCTGACGGGTCACCTCAATATCCTTGAAGGTTGCCGTCATCATAAAATTGAACATCTGCTCTACGCCTCATCCAGTTCAGTCTATGGTCTGAATCGCAAGATGCCGTTCTCAACCGAAGATAGCGTTGATCATCCGGTTTCTTTATATGCAGCGACCAAAAAAGCCAACGAGTTAATGTCACACACTTACTCGCATCTCTATCAGCTGCCGACCACTGGATTGCGCTTCTTTACGGTCTATGGCCCGTGGGGCCGTCCGGATATGGCGTTATTCAAATTCACCCGAGCAATGATTGCCGGTGAGGCGATTGACGTTTATAACCAGGGCCAGATGAAACGCGACTTTACCTATATTGACGATATTGCTGAAGCCATTGTTCGCCTGCAGGATGTTATTCCACAACAGGACGACAACTGGACAGTTGAAACCGGATCGCCGGCAACCAGTTCAGCGCCTTATCGTGTTTATAATATTGGAAACAGTCAGCCTGTCACGTTGATGAACTATATCGAAGCGATTGAAAAAGCCCTGGGTATTACTGCGAAGAAAAATCTGATGCCAATGCAGCCTGGAGATGTACTGGAAACCAGTGCGGATACCGAAGCCTTGTTTAAGGCAATTGGATTCAAACCGCAGACCGGGGTCGAAGAGGGCGTTAAAAACTTTGTGGACTGGTACCGCGACTTTTACCGCGTCTGAGTATCTGCTTAAAAGAAAAAAAGGAAGCTCCGGCTTCCTTTTTTATTGCGCATCTGGCTGCCAGGAAGGCAGTCACCCTGCGGTTTTTTACAGTAAAAAATCGTCCAGCTTTTTACCCTGTTCTTCCAGCGCTTTTTTAATCACGGCCGGTGTGCGGCCCTGACCGGTCCAGGTTCTGGACTCGCCTTTTTCATCGGTGTAACCATATTTAGCCGGACGTACTGAGCGTTTACCTTTTGCCGCAGTCCGTGTGTCGGTCAGCGTGTTAATCAGTTCATTCGGGTCAATACCATCAGCCAGTAGCATTTCACGATACTGATTAAGTTTACGCGTGCGTTCTTCATTTTCTGCCTGAAAATGAGACTCTTCTTCACGGCGCTCTTTTACTACTACGTCCAGCTTTTCCAGCATCTCTTCCAGTATTTCAACGGAATACTCTCTGGCCTGGGCGCGCAGCGTACGGATATTATTAAGAACTTTTAGTGCTTCGCTCATTGTCCTGGTCTCTGAATAAGGGAAAAGTTGTGTTGCCCGCTAATAGTAGTGGCGACATAAAATAACTGCAATCATAAAAATATGTATATCACTAATTACCCAGGTGACTAAAAATAATTTTCACCAGAAAATTGCACAGTTGTGCAGAATAAAAATATTTTCCTTTAGTCCGATATCAAATAAATTTAATGTATTCAGGTCAGCAACAAAAATGTCATTGATTTTGTTGCGGGTAAAATAAGCAAAACTTATCCCGTTCGGCACTGCACATAACAGGCGCTGGAAACGGCATGCAGAGGAATAAACGGCCAGCCGTTACACTTTATTCACTCATCAACCGCAACGTATTGCCGCCGCTTTGTGGTAATATGCGCGCCATTCCATTCAGTCCTGATGAAGATACGCGCCGATGGCTCAACTCTATTTCTATTACTCTGCCATGAATGCAGGGAAATCAACCGCACTGCTACAATCCTCATATAACTATCATGAGCGCGGCATGCGTTCACTGGTTTACACCGCTGAAATCGATAATCGCTTTGGTGCCGGGCAGGTGAGTTCCCGTATCGGACTATCGTCACCGGCCTTGCTATACAACGCAGAGACATCACTCTACAGCGACATCGCTGCTGAACATGCCGTTCAGCCTGTCCATTGCGTGCTGGTTGATGAGAGTCAGTTCCTGACCCGTGAGCAGGTTAAAGCGCTGTCAGATGTCGTAGACGACCTTGATATTCCTGTGCTCTGTTATGGTCTGCGAACGGATTTTCGCGGTGAACTGTTTGTTGGCAGTCAGTATCTGCTGGCGTGGGCAGATAAGCTGGTTGAACTCAAAACTATTTGTCACTGTGGGCGCAAGGCCAGTATGGTTCTGCGACTGGATAGCGAGGGCAAACCTTTCAGTGAGGGTGAGCAGGTGGTGATTGGCGGTAACGAACGTTATATCTCAGTCTGCCGTAAGCATTATAAACAGGCGATAGAGCAGGGATCGTTGCAGGCGATCCATGGCGCTCAGACTCCGCTGAATTAACCCTATTGTTCAGGCAATAAAAAACCCGCCGAGGCGGGTTTTTTTATCAGACAGTCAGAACGGCACTATCAGACTTTTTTGGCTTTCTTCTCAAGCTTAATACCTTTTACCGGCTGCTCAGCAATGGCTTCGGCTACGCTTGAGAACGGTTCGACAAATTCACGACCGTAGTAGGTATCGAGCATAATCTGTTTCAGTTCAGCAATCAGCGGATAACGTGGGTTAGCGCCGGTACACTGGTCATCAAACGCATCATCGGCCAGTTTATCGACTTTCGCCAGGAAGTCCGCTTCCTGCACACCCGCCTCACGGATAGAGGTTGGAATTCCAAGTTCAGTTTTAATCTCATCCAGCCAGGCGAGCAGCTTCTCAATTTTCTGCGCGGTGCGGTCGCCTGGTGCGCTCAGACCCAGATGGTCAGCAATCTCGGCGTAGCGACGGCGCGCCTGAGGGCGATCGTACTGGCTGAAAGCGGTCTGTTTAGTCGGGTTGTCATTCGCGTTGTAGCGAATAACGTTAGAGATTAACAGGGCGTTAGCCAGGCCGTGTGGGATATGGAACTCTGAACCCAGCTTATGCGCCATTGAGTGACAAACCCCGAGGAAGGCGTTGGCAAACGCAATACCGGCGATAGTGGCGGCATTGTGTACGCGCTCACGCGCCACCGGATTTTTGGCGCCTTCGGCATAGCTGGCTGGCAGATTCTCTTTCAGCAGTTTCAGTGCCTGCAGCGCCTGTCCGTCAGAGTATTCATTCGCCAGTACTGAAACATAAGCTTCCAGCGCATGCGTCACGGCATCCAGACCACCGAAGGCGCAGAGTGAACGCGGCATATCCATCACCAGGTTGGCATCGACAATCGCCATATCAGGCGTCAGTGCGTAGTCAGCGAGCGGATATTTCTGACCCGTCGCATCATCGGTCACTACAGCAAACGGCGTGACTTCAGAACCGGTACCGGATGTGGTGGTGATGGCAATCATGCGCGCTTTGACACCCATTTTCGGGAACTTGTAGATACGTTTACGGATATCCATGAAACGTAACGCCAGCTCCTCGAAGTGAGTTTCCGGATGTTCGTACATCACCCACATGATTTTCGCGGCATCCATCGGTGAGCCACCGCCCAGCGCGATGATGACATCCGGTTTGAAGCTGTTCATCTGCTCAGCACCTTTACGCACTATGCTCAGCGTCGGGTCAGCTTCAACTTCGAAGAACACTTCCGTTTCAATGCCGTGTGATTTCAGTACGCGGGTCACCTGGTCGGCATAGCCGTTATTGAACAGGAAGCGGTCAGTGACGATAAAGGCACGTTTCGCGCCATCCGTTGCCACTTCTTCCAGCGCAATTGGCAGTGAACCCCGACGGAAGTAGATGGATTTAGGAAGTTTATGCCACAACATATTCTCAGCTCGCTTGGCGACAGTTTTGGTATTGATCAGATGTTTTGGACCGACGTTCTCTGAAATAGAGTTTCCGCCCCACGAACCACAACCCAGCGTCAGAGACGGCGCCAGTTTAAAGTTGTAGAGGTCGCCGATACCACCCTGCGAGGCGGGGGTGTTGATCAGAATACGCGCGGTTTTCATTTTGTCGCCGAAGTAGTGAACGCGTTCGGTCTGGTTGTCCTGATCGGTATAGAGACAGGAGGTGTGGCCGATACCGCCCATGGCGACCAGTTTTTCTGCTTTCGCGACCGCATCCTGGAAATCTTTCGCCCGATACATCGCAAGGGTTGGTGAGAGTTTTTCATGAGCGAACGGCTCAGACTCATCCACCAGCTTCACTTCGCCAATCAGAATCTTAGTGCTCGGTGGCACGCTGATACCGGCCATCTCCGCAATTTTGAACGCTGGCTGGCCTACGATGGCCGCATTCAGGCCGCCGTTTTTCAGAATGATATTCTGCACCGCACTCAGTTCGGCACCCTGCAGCATATAACCGCCATGGCTGGCGAAACGTTCACGCACCGCGTCATAGACTGAATCGACCACAATCACCGATTGTTCAGAGGCGCAGATAACCCCGTTATCAAAGGTTTTCGACATCAGAATCGACGCAACCGCACGTTTCAGATCGGCGGTTTCGTCAATCACGACCGGCGTATTACCGGCACCGACACCAATCGCAGGTTTACCGGAGCTGTAAGCCGCTTTCACCATGCCCGGACCGCCAGTGGCGAGAATCAGGTTGATGTCAGGGTGATGCATCAGTTGATTTGACAGCTCAACGGAAGGTGCGTCGATCCAGCCGATAATATCTTTTGGCGCACCGGCAGCCACCGCCGCCTGCAATACGATATCTGCCGCTTTGTTGGTCGCATCTTTGGCGCGTGGATGAGGAGAGAAGATGATGCCGTTACGGGTTTTAAGGCTGATTAATGCTTTGAAGATGGCGGTTGAAGTGGGGTTGGTCGTCGGGACGATACCGCAAATCAGGCCAATAGGTTCGGCGATGGTAATGGTGCCGAAAGTATCATCCGTGGCTAACACACCACAGGTTTTTTCATCTTTATAAGCGTTGTAGATATATTCTGAAGCAAAATGGTTTTTGATCACTTTGTCTTCGACGATGCCCATACCGGATTCGGCAACGGCCATCTTGGCAAGCGGGATTCGGGCGTCTGCGGCGGCGAGGGCGGCGGCACGGAAGATAGCGTCGACCTGTTGTTGAGAAAAGTTGGCATATTCACGCTGGGCTTTTTTTACACGTTCAACCAGTGCATTAAGTTCGGCGACATTGGTTACGGCCATGGTGTTCTCCTGAAGGAAGTTAAACTTTTTTAGTAAACAATCCTGCGCCATGAGTATAGTCACGTTGCCATAAGGCGCTGGACTGGATTAGAACGCCCGGATTTTCAACTGTTTACTGAACTAGTCTTCTGTTGCAGTCAGTGAGGTTTTCTTCGCTGACGCTAATACTTCCGTTGCGAAAAGATTACCTGGTTTGGGGTAGGGCAATTTTGATGCAGATCAATTTAACCGCAAGCTGACACCTTTCAGCTCCCCTTTGCGCCCTTTGTTTATCAAATTGGTTACCTCTTCACGTCATCAGCCTGGTAGCGGCTAAATCCAGTCACTTTTTAATCTCTGGGGTAAAGCGCTGGATGCTCCGTCATTCAACAGTATAAATAGCTGAGTCAGCATCTGGCGTCCGTGCCTGTTTTCACATACATTAGGCGCGTTTTCCCCCCCTGTAGTACGGAGTAAAGTCGTGAACCCTGCGCTGTTAGATTTATCAGGCTATATAAAATTTTTTGTCGGGCTCTTTGCGCTGGTCAATCCGGTGGGAATTATTCCGGTCTTCATCAGCATGACCCGTTATCAGGGGGTGGCTGAGCGTAACAAAACCAACCTCACTGCCAATCTGGCGGTTGCTATTATTCTCTGGACGTCACTGTTCCTTGGGGATGCGATTCTGCATGTGTTTGGTATCTCGATTGACTCTTTCCGCATCGCGGGTGGGATCCTGGTCGTCACCATTGCGATGTCGATGATCAGCGGCAAGCTGGGCGAAGATAAGCAGAATAAGCAGGAGAAGTCAGAAACGGCGATTCGTGAAAGTGTGGGGGTTGTGCCGCTGGCGTTGCCGCTGATGGCGGGGCCGGGTGCTATCAGCTCGACCATTGTCTGGAGCACCCGCTACCACAGCTGGATAAATCTGCTGGGGTTCACCCTGGCGATTGCCATTTTTGCATTCTGCTGCTGGTTACTCTTTCGGGCCGCGCCGTTAATGGTGCGTATTCTTGGCCAGACCGGTATCAACGTCATTACGCGTATTATGGGTCTGTTACTGATGGCACTGGGCATCGAATTTGTTGTCACCGGCATGAAGTCCATTTTTCCCGGCTTACTCAATTAAACGCTCACTTATTTCAGAGAGTGAAGTGAAATAATGATCCGTAATGGTGCAGGAGGGGCATTTTATGCACCATTACGATGCAATTATTCGTTGTGCTTAACAGAATCAGGCAATTATAAATTTCATTACTGCGCGCTGGCTCACAGACTTTTTTTTGCAAAATAATGTCACTATTTTCACACGATATTCTGCTCTCTATTTTCGTGTAAGCCTCACAAACTGCCAGAATAATCACGCTATCTTAAATTTCATCACGCTGAAGCCAGATTCCCCAATATAAGTGCCAAAAAAGAGGCTGTTTGTCGCTGCTTTCCGCTCTTAAGAGGGGTTTCCAGCTAAATAGTCTATTTTTCATATCGATATGATATTTTCAGGACGAAAATTAACACTTCCGCTGCCTGACTTCTCATGATAAAAGAGAATTAGTTAACATTTTAGCTATTTTGCTTTGGCGCGCCTTCACGGCTTCTGATAATTTTTGGCCCAACGTAAAATTTTTTCTCCGAAAGCCCAAAGTGAGAACGCTTTTTGCTTAAGCCTGTCGGGATACTTAATTTAAGGTTGGCGTTTCGCATGATTGGGATGAAGAATTTGCAGCAGCAGCGGTCAAAACTCGCAGTCGTTTTGTTAATGGCATTTTCTCCGGCCTATGCCGCCACGGTGCCGCCGGGCACAACACTGGCCGCGCAGCAACAGATTGTGATCAATAACGGCAGTGAAGTCTCCTCGCTGGATCCGCATAAAACCGAAGGCGTGCCGGAATCCAATATTATTCACAACCTGCTGGACGGCCTGGTCAATACCGATAACAGCGGGCAGGTCGTTCCTGGCGTCGCTAAAAGCTGGGAAAACCCGCAACCCACCGTCTGGATTTTTAATCTGCGGGAGGATGCGAAGTGGAGCAACGGTGAGCCGGTTACCGCCGCTGATTTCGTCTACAGCTGGCGCCGTCTGGTGGACCCGACAACCGCGTCGCCTTACTCCAGCTATCTGCAGGCAGCCCATTTTGCCAATATTGATGACATCCTTGCCGGCAAAGCGTCACCCGATCAGCTGGGCGTGAAGGCGCTTGATGCCCATCGGCTGCAAATTAACCTGAGTGAGCCGGTGCCTTACCTGGTGGCGATGTTAGCGCATACGGCGATGAAGCCGGTTTATGCGCCAGCCATTAAGCAGTGGGGCGAAGCCTGGACCCGCCCGGGTCACTACATCGGCAACGGCGCCTACACGCTGAGCGACTGGGTAGTGAACGAAAAAATTGTCGTGAAGCGCAATCCTCGCTACTGGGATAATGCGCACACCGTGATTGAACAGGGGACATTCCTGCCGATCGCCTCTGAAAACAGCGATATCAATCGCTACCGCAGCGGCGGCACGGACATTACCAACAGTGCGGTGCCACCAGAGATGTTTGGCAAGCTGCGCAAAGAGCTGGGCGATGAAGTGAAGGTCAGCCCGCTGCTCTGCACCTTCTACTACGAGATTAATAACAAAAAGCCGCCGTTTACCGATGCGCGGGTGCGTGCCGCGCTGAAGATGACCCTCGATCGCGAGGTGATTGCCAATAAGATCATGGCCCAGGGGCAGATTCCGGCTTATAGCCTGACGCCGCCTTTTACCGCCGGTATCAAACTCACGCCACCTGCCTGGTTCACCTGGACGCAGGCGCAGCGTAATGAAGCCGCGAAGAAGCTGCTGGCAGAGGCCGGCTTTGATGCTGCCCATCCGCTGACCTTTACGCTGCTCTACAACACTTCCGATCAGAACAAACGGCAGGCGATTGCGGCCGCGTCGATGTGGCAGAAAAACCTGGGTGCTAAGGTGACGCTGCAGAATCAGGAGTGGAAAACCATGCTGGAGACCCGTCATCAGGCGCAGTATGACGTGGTGCGCGCCACCTGGTGTGCCGACTACAACGAACCCTCAACCTTCCTGAACATGCTGATCAGCAACGCCTCGATCAACACCGCGTTTTACAGCAGCGCGACCTTTGATCGTCTGATGGCGGAGACGCTGACGGCGGGCAGCGAGGCGCAGCGCGCCAGCCTGTATCAGCAGGCTGAAACACAACTCGACAAAGACTCACCAATTGTGCCAGTTTACTACCGCGTAAGTGTGCGCCTGGTGAAGCCCTGGGTTGGCGGCTTCACGGGCAAAGACCCGCAGGACATGACAGACCTGAAGTACTATTTCATCAAAAAACACTGATCTGATCGCCCGTTCGGCGAGACAGTCGGAAAGCGCATCAGCAAACAGACCTTTTTTTGGGGTCAATCTCCCTGGTAACAGGCCAGGGAGCCCGCAGACGGGGGACGCCGGGGCAGAGCATCGCCACGGTGACGATAATAAAACTGGAGTGTAATAATGAACAACATCACGAAAAAAAGCCTGATTGCAGCGGGCGTTTTCGCCGCAGTGAGTGCCCTGGCAGGGAATGCGGCTTTCGCAGCAACGGTGCCTGCGGGCGTTGAGCTGGCCGCAAAACAGGAGCTGGTTCGCGGCAATGGCGATGAAGTGCAGTCGCTCGATCCGCACAAAATTGAAGGTGTGCCGGAAGATAACGTGGCGCGTGATCTTTACGAAGGTCTGCTGGTCAATGACAGCAACGGTAAACCGATCCCGGCCGTAGCGGAAAGTTATGAAAATAAAGATTTCAAAGTGTGGACTTTCCACCTGCGCAAAAATGCCAAATGGTCCAATGGCGAGCCGGTTACCGCGCAGGACTTCGTCTACAGCTGGGAGCGTCTGGTCGATCCTAAAACCGCGTCACCTTACGCCAGCTATCCGCAATATGGTCATATCCTGAACGTCGATGACATCATCGCCGGTAAAAAACCAGTTACCGATCTGGGCGTCAAAGCTATTGATGACCACACGCTGGAAGTCACCCTGAGTGAGCCGGTTCCCTATTTTGATAAGCTGCTGATTAACTCCGTCATGTCACCGGTTTACAAACCGGCGATTGAGAAATTTGGCGATCAGTGGACGCAGCCGCAGAACTGGGTCGGCAACGGTGCCTTTAAGCTTGAAGCGCACGTGATTAACGAACGTATCACCCTGGTGCGTAACCCGAACTACTGGGACAATGAGCATACGGTGCTGAACAAAGTCACCTTCCTGCCGATCAGTTCAGAAGTCAGTGACGTTAACCGCTACTTCTCCGAGAACGGCAGCGACATGACCTATAACAACCTGCCGATTGAGCTGTTTAAAAAGCTGCAACGTGACAACGGTAAAGAGCTGCACGTCGATCCATATCTCTGCACCTATTATTACGAAATCAACAACCAGAAAGCGCCATTCACCGATCCGCGCGTGCGCGCTGCCCTGAAGCTGGGCCTGGATCGTGACATCATGGTGAATAAAGTGCTGGCGCAGGGCCAGAAACCTGCCTATAGCTACACGCCACCAGCGACCGACGGCATGGACATTCTGCCGCCAGACTGGTTCAAATGGTCACAGGACAAGCGTAATGCCGAGGCGAAAAAGCTGCTGGCCGAAGCGGGCTACACCGCCGACAAACCGCTGACCTTTAACCTGCTCTATAACACCTCCGATCTGCACAAAAAGCTGGCGATTGCTGCCTCCTCGATCTGGAAGAAAAATATCGGCGTGAACATCAAGCTGGAAAACCAGGAGTGGAAAACCTTCCTGGATACCCGTCATCAGGGTAACTACGATGTTTCCCGTGCGGCATGGTGTGCGGACTACAATGAACCGACTTCCTTCCTGAACACCATGCTGTCCAACAGCAGCAGTAACACCTCGCACTATAAGAGCGATGCGTTTGACAAAGTGATTCGCGACGCGATTAAGGCCCCGGATGCTAAAGCCCGTGCAGCTGACTATCAGCAGGCCGAGCAGATCATGGATAAAGACAGCACCATCGTCCCGGTTTACTACTACGTAAATACCCGTCTGGTGAAACCTTACGTCGGCGGTTATACCGGTAAAGATCCACTGGATAAAACCCTGGATAAAAACTTCTACATCATCAAACACTAATAGCATTCAGGCTATCAGCAGTGGCGGCGCCTCTGGCGCCGCCTTTTACTTTTTTCATATGTTGTGAAGCAACAGCCTGGTAGGTACGGCAATGTTAAAATTCATCCTGCGTCGCTTGCTTGAAGCGCTACCGACGCTGTTCGTCCTGATTACCATCTCCTTCTTTATGATGCGACTGGCGCCCGGCAGCCCGTTTACCGGCGAGCGCACCCTGGCACCGGAAGTGATGGCCAACATTGAGGCGAAATATCACCTCAACGATCCTATCGGTAAGCAGTATGTCGATTACCTGGTGCAGCTGGCGCACGGCGACTTCGGCCCATCCTTTAAATACAAAGATTATTCGGTCAACTACCTGGTCGCGCATGCGTTCCCGGTCTCGGCCAAACTTGGCCTGGCCGCGTTTCTGCTGGCGGTGGTACTTGGCGTCACGGCCGGAGTTATCGCTGCGCTCAAACAGAACAGCTTGTGGGATTTTGCGGTGATGGGGGTGGCAATGACCGGCGTGGTGATACCCAGTTTCGTGGTCGCGCCGTTGCTGGTTCTGCTGTTCGCCATCACCCTGAAGTGGCTGCCGGGCGGCGGCTGGAATGGTGGGCAGTGGAACTACATGCTGCTGCCGATGGTGGCGCTGTCGCTGGCTTACATCGCCAGTATCGCGCGTATCACCCGTGGATCGATGATTGAAGTGATGCACTCCAACTTTATCCGCACCGCGCGCGCCAAAGGCTTACCGCTGCGCCGCATTGTAATGCGTCATGCACTGAAGCCCGCGTTGCTGCCGGTGATCTCCTACATGGGACCGGCATTTGTCGGCATCATCACCGGGTCGATGGTGATTGAGTCGATCTACGGTCTGCCGGGCATCGGTCAGCTGTTTGTGAACGGCGCGCTGAACCGTGACTACTCACTGGTGATGAGCCTGACCATTCTGGTGGGTTTGCTGACCATCGTATTCAACGCGATTGTTGACGTGCTCTATGCCGTTATCGATCCCAAAATTCGTTACTGATTGCGGAGTTCGCCATGATGTTAAGTAAGAAAAACAGCGAAGCTCTTGATGCGTTCAGTGAGAAACTGGAAGTAGAAGGGCGTAGTCTCTGGCAGGACGCGCGTCGTCGTTTTATTCATAACCGCGCTGCCTCCATCAGCCTGCTGGTGCTGTTCCTGATCACCCTGTTCGTGATCTTTGCGCCGATGCTGGCGCAGTTCACCTACGACGATACCGACTGGGCTATGATGTCCTCGCCGCCCGATACCACCTCTGGTCACTGGTTCGGCACCGATTCTTCGGGTCGTGACCTGCTGGTGCGTGTGGCTATCGGTGGCCGGATCTCGCTGATGGTGGGCGTGGCTTCTGCGCTGATCGCGGTGATTGTCGGGACGCTCTATGGCTCGATTGCTGGCTATCTCGGCGGTAAAACAGACTCGGTGATGATGCGTATTCTGGAAATCCTTAACTCCTTCCCGTTTATGTTCTTCGTGATCCTGCTGGTGACCTTTTTTGGTCGCAATATCCTGCTGATTTTTGCTGCTATCGGTATGGTTTCGTGGCTCGATATGGCGCGTATTGTGCGCGGCCAGACGCTGAGCCTGAAGCGCAAAGAGTTTATCGAAGCGGCCCATGTGGGTGGGGTATCGACCTGGAAAATCGTGGTGCGCCACATCGTGCCGAACGTGCTGGGCGTGGTAGTGGTTTACGCCTCGCTGCTGGTGCCGAGCATGATCCTGTTTGAATCCTTCCTGAGCTTCCTGGGCCTGGGTACGCAGGAGCCGCTGAGCAGCTGGGGCGCACTCCTCAGCGACGGGGCAAACTCGATGGAAGTGTCGCCGTGGCTGCTGCTCTATCCGGCAGGTTTCCTGGTAGTCACGCTGTTCTGTTTCAACTTTATCGGCGATGGCCTGCGTGATGCCCTCGACCCGAAAGATCGTTAAGGAGTTTCCCGATGACTATTCATGAATTCCAGCCAGCAATGGCGGCCCGCGCGGGAAGCGAACAGCTACTTACGGTCAAAGATTTACGCGTTACCTTTGGCACGCACGATGGTGATGTTACCGCCGTTAACGACCTGAACTTCTCGCTGCGCGCCGGTGAGACGCTGGGCATTGTCGGTGAGTCCGGTTCCGGCAAATCACAAACCGCCTTTGCCCTGATGGGGCTGCTGGCGAAAAATGGCCGCATTGGCGGTTCGGCGATGTTCAATGGCAAAGAGATCCTGAATCTGCCCGAGAACAAGCTCAATAAACTGCGCGCCGAACAGATTGCGATGATTTTCCAGGACCCGATGACCTCGCTGAACCCCTATATGCGGGTGGGCGAGCAGCTGATGGAAGTGCTTAAGCTGCATAAAGGGATGAACAACGCGCAGGCGTTTGAAGAGTCGGTGAGAATGCTGGATGCGGTGAAAATGCCGGAAGCGCGCAAGCGGATGAAGATGTATCCGCATGAGTTCTCCGGCGGTATGCGTCAGCGCGTCATGATCGCCATGGCGCTGCTGTGCCGTCCCAAACTGCTGATTGCCGACGAGCCGACCACTGCGCTGGATGTTACCGTCCAGGCGCAGATTATGACGCTGCTCAACGACCTCAAGCGCGAGTTCAACACCGCCATTATCATGATCACCCACGATCTGGGTGTGGTGGCGGGGATCTGCGACAAAGTGCTGGTGATGTATGCCGGACGCACCATGGAGTATGGCCGTGCCCGCGATGTCTTTTATCAGCCGTCACATCCTTACTCGATTGGTCTGCTTAATGCGGTGCCGCGTCTGGATGCGGAAGGGGAAAGTCTGACGACGATACCGGGTAATCCACCCAACCTGCTGCGTCTGCCGCAGGGCTGCCCGTTCCAGCCGCGTTGTCCGCACGCTATGGATATCTGCACCCAGGCACCACCGCTGGAACCCTTTGGCGAAGGCCGTCTGCGCGCCTGCTTTAAGCCGGTGGAGGAGTTAGTATGAGCACCGTAGCTGAAAAAAGAGTGTTACTGGAAATCGCCGACCTCAAGGTGCATTTCGACATTAAAGATGGCAGGCAGTGGTTCTGGCAGCCATCAAAAACCCTGAAAGCAGTCGATGGTGTCAGCCTGCGTCTGTATGAGGGGGAAACCCTGGGCGTGGTAGGTGAGTCTGGCTGTGGTAAATCGACCCTGGCGCGCGCCATTATCGGGCTGGTGAAGGCGACCGAAGGTCGGGTCGCCTGGTTAGGCCGTGATCTGCTGGGGCAAAGTGAAGAGGAGTGGCGCAAGGCGCGAAGCGATATCCAGATGATATTCCAGGATCCGCTGGCGTCGCTGAATCCGCGTATGACCATCGGCGATATCATCGCAGAGCCACTGCGTACCTATCATCCAAAAATGGCGCGTCAGGAAGTGAAAGACCGCGTCAAAAATATGATGATGAAAGTGGGGCTGCTGCCTAACCTGATTAACCGCTATCCGCACGAGTTCTCGGGCGGTCAGTGTCAGCGTATCGGTATTGCCCGCGCGCTGATTCTGGAGCCAAAGCTGATTATCTGTGATGAGCCGGTCTCCGCACTGGACGTCTCAATTCAGGCCCAGGTGGTTAACCTGTTGCAGCAGCTGCAGCGTGAAATGGGCTTATCGCTGATCTTCATTGCGCACGATCTGGCGGTGGTGAAACATATCTCTGACCGGGTGCTGGTAATGTATCTGGGGCATGCGGTGGAGCTGGGTACCTACAAAGAGGTCTACAGCAATCCTCAGCATCCTTATACCCGTGCGCTGATGTCCGCGGTGCCGATTCCCGATCCGGACAAGGAGAAGAACAAGCAGATTCAGCTGCTGGAAGGGGAGCTGCCGTCGCCGATCAATCCGCCATCAGGCTGCGTGTTCCGCACCCGTTGTCCGATTGCCGGTCCGGAGTGTGCGAAAACCCGGCCGCTGCTGGAAGGCAGCTTCAATCACGCGGTCTCCTGTCTGAAAGTCGACCCGCTATAATGCAAAACGCCGGGCAATCGCCCGGCGTTTTCTTATCAAATCTGACGCTTACTCACGCCACAGGATATGACAGAGTTTGTGGTCTTTCTCGCGGCACAGCAGCACGCGAGCAAAGACGTCGGTGATCGGTTCACCGTCCGCTTCACCCAGCCCAATCACCACCTCGGCGAAGAAGTCCGGGTTCAGATCGAAATCGACATGATCTTTCCAGTCTTCAGAGGGATCGAACAGCTCTGCGCCACCGCGCTCTTCGAACTGCAGATTGAAGAGAATGACGTCTGCCGGATCAAGATTGTCGACTGCCAGTTCGAGAAAAATATCGTAGGCTTGTTCCAGCGTTTCATCTTCGGTAAGGCGATTATTTAAATCCATAGTCTGTCCTGTCGGCCTGCGGCCATTTACACAATCTGGCTCGTTTTACAGTAAAGGACTGAAGAAGTAAAACAGTCGTTCGACGATGCGTTGCCACCAGGCACGTTTTGCCCAGCGCTTGCCATCCAGCAGGCGGGAACGGGCGATATAGTCATCCTGCACACAGGCGAGATCGCTGCCAAAACCCGCATCATCAACCACCAGCGTCACTTCAAAATTCAGCCATAAACTGCGCATATCGAGATTCACGGTTCCCACCAGGCTCAGTTGTCCGTCGACCAGCACGCTTTTGGTGTGCAGCAGGCCATCTTCAAACTGATAAATTTTCACGCCCGCTTCCAGCAACTCACTGAAGAAGGAGCGGCTGGCCCAGCCAACCAGCAGCGAGTCATTGTGACGAGGCACAATCACGCTGACATTGACGCCACGCTGCGCCGCCGTACAGATAGCATGCAGCAGATCGTCGCTCGGCACTAAGTAGGGCGTGGTCATGATCAACTGTTCACGTGCCGAATAGACCGCAGTCAGCAGCGCCTGATGGATCATATCTTCCGGGAAGCCGGGACCGGAGGCGATCACCTGCACGGTGTGGCCGCTCTCCTGTTCAAACGGCATAATGTTGCGATCGGGCGGCGGCGGTAAAATGCGTTTGCCGGTCTCTATCTCCCAGTCGCAGCTGAAAACAATCCCCATCGCGGTGGCAACCGGGCCTTCCATTCGCGCCATCAGGTCAATCCACTGACCGACACCCGCGCTCTGTTTAAAGAAGCGCGGATCGACCAGGTTCATGCTGCCGGTATAAGCGATGTAGTTATCAATGAGTACGATTTTGCGGTGCTGACGCAGATCCATCCGTCGCAGGAAGACGCGCAGCAGGCTGACCTGCAACGCTTCCACCACATCGATTCCGGCATTGCGCATCATGCCGACCCAGGGGCTGCGGAAAAAGGTAACACTGCCCGCAGAGTCGAGCAGCAGACGGCAATGAACGCCACGGCGTGATGCCGCCATCAGCGATTCCGCCACTTCATCCGCCAGACCGCCGGGATGCCATATATAGAACACCATCTCAATGTTGTGGCGAGCCAGCTGGATATCACGAATCAACGCCTGCATCACGTCGTCGGCGCTGGTGAGCAACTGGAGCTGGTTGCCCTTAACCCCGGCAATGCCCTGACGATGGTAGCAAAGCTCAAACAGCGAACGCGCAACGTCGCTGTGTTCGGTGGCAAAAATTTCACGGCACTGCTTAAGGTCAGTAAGCCAGCGGGCAGTGGATGGCCACATGGTGCGGGCGCGCTCTGCACGACGTTTACCCAGATGGAGTTCGCCAAAAGAGAGATAAGCGATAATCCCTACCAGCGGCAGAATATAGATAACCAGTAGCCAGGCCATCGCGGATGTCACTGCCCGTCGCTTCATCAATACGCGCAGCGTAACCCCGGCGATCAGCAGCCAGTAACCAAACACCAGCAACCAGCTGATCAGGGTATAAAAAGTGGTCATAAAGTGGACATCCCGTTCGCGCTTTCGTCCGGCAAGTTTACGTGCAGATGACGGCTAACGGAACCCTTTATCCCGGACATCCTCGATGAAGGATCCGATTTGGCATTACCGCAGAGATCTCTATAATGCCCTCGCGTATATCTCGTGTGTATGACGTCAGAGAGGAAGTGATGAAACGAAGCAGAAATGAAGTGGCGCGCTGGAGAATGTTACGGCAGGTGCATCGCCGCCGCTCGCGCTGGCTGGAAGGGCAGTCGCGGCGGTATAAGCGTATCCACTGCATTCGCCATCAGCTGGCACAACAGCAGCGTCGTTCGATTCTGTTTATTACGCAGATAATATAGCGAAAGCCCGGTGAATTCAGCCTGTCGGACAAAGCAGGCTATTCAGACTTCAAATCAGGCTTCAAAAAAAACCGATTCTGCCATCGCCCGTCGCGCTATCAGGTGCTCCTGATGCGACGCGCCACGATCGCTGACTTCGCGCATCAAACATTCCATTGAGCTGCCCAGCTCACTCGGCCTGTGGTAACCCACACGATCGTACCATTCGTAAGACCACTGACGCGATTTACGCTGATAATAGACAGTGAGCCACACTGAGCAATTAGCAGGGTAACCACTCATTACTTCTATTTTGGGGTCAACAATAGAAAGGAGCCGGGATAACAGCGGGTCGAGCAATGTAAGGGACTGGCCAGAATAAGTTTTATGCATAATGTGCCCGCGACTGTGCTGTGCATCCATTCAGAGGTTCAACTCACAAGGGGTAAATGTAGACAGCTCTGCGAGATAATTCCTCTTTAATACTAAAAAAAGGACGGAAAGATCATTTTTTAATAGTAAAACAGGTCATTCAGGCGCGGACTAAAGAGGGAATATTAACAGGATAAAAACAGCAGGCTAAAAAGTTGTACAACTTTACAATGTTGTAATGTGCTGTTATTTATGAGTTTGTTGTCATTAAAACAAAACGATCTGATTTTTTAAGCTAAATATCTGTACAGATAGCTCGTTGTTGTATAACTTTATCGCATCGGTTATTAATCTTAAATGAATCCTATGAGGGTCAACCATGCAGACTAACGTTCGTATTCCCGCTTCAGTCTCTGACATCTCCGCGTATTTACACAGCGCCGCGCAGCCCTCACAACAGGCCATTCTTGGCTCCGTCGTGACGGAAATTATCAGTTCGGGTCGTAGTCTGAATCGTAAAGCGATCTGCTCAAAACTGATTGGCCGTTTACAGCATGTCACCAGCCCGGAAGAAGAACAGCACTATCATGCGCTGATTGGCCTGATTCTGGATCGCGGTTAACTCATCGCTGAAAATAGCCAGTGGCGGGATATTAAAGAGAGCGTGTATTACTGAAAGACCAGGCCGGTGTACTGCCGGTTTATTATCAATGTCGTTCAGAACAACGCTTTAATTTATTAAGATCAGTTGGTCGCTGCGTTTATTCGCGAGGCAGAATATTCAGACCGGCCGGTTGCTGCGACAGAGAGTGATGTGCTGCTCTGTCGCAATGAAACCTCAGGTCTGATTAACCAGCGAGACGTTGTGTCGTCATCATCAGCGTTACGTTCACCAGCTGCAGTGCCGCCGCCAGCACGATCAGCATGACAATCCACTGCTTTTTATTACGCCAGCCCTGAGTTCGCCAGAGATAAACCGCGCTGCCGATCAGTAAAGCGATAATGGCCAGTAGCCCCAGAATGATTATCTGCATCTTTCCTCTCTTGAACGATCAAAATAAAAATGGCTTCTGTGCCAGGCACAGAAGCCATTTTCAATGCTGAGTCACGATCAGAAGACGCGTTTAAACGGCTTAACCGAAACCTGCTTATAGACGCCCGCGGCGAAGTAGGGATCATCCTGTGCCCAGGATTGTGCTTCTTCTAATGACGGGAATTCAGCAATCACGGTTGAGCCGGTAAAACCCGCTACACCAGGATCGTTGCTGTCGACAGCAGGCATCGGGCCTGCAATGATCAGGCGTCCCTCTTCCTGCAGCAGTTTGAGCCGTGCCAGATGGGCAGGGCGCACGGCGTTACGTTTTTCCAGTGAATCTGCAGTATCTTCTGCATAAATGACGTAAAGCACTAAGGAACTCCCATTAACCAGAATTTCGCAACACGTTAAGGGATTGCCTCTCAGAGTGCAAACGAAACCTCAGAGTGGTTAATGGCTCAGCATAAAGGGCTAAAAAGCGCTTTTCTTCAGGCGGGATGGCGGGAGTTATTGAAACTGATTGCTATTTGCATTTAAAATCGCTGCTTCATTCAATCACTGCGACTGTTATGACCACGCTGACTATGCCATTACCTAAACGCACGCCTGTCTCCATGTTGTTGTCTGTTGCTTTGCATGGGGCCGTGATAGCCGGAATTCTGTATGCTTCATTCCAGCAGGTGATTGAGGTGCCCAAAGCGTCGCAGCCCATCAGCGTTACCATGGTCGCCCCTGAAGTCCAGCCTGAGCCTGCACCGGCCATCGTGGAGCCGCCTGCGCCACAGCCAGAACCTCAGCCAGAACCTGAACCGGTGCCGGAACCTCAGCCCGTGCCCGAACCGCCGAAAGCGGAGCCGGTGCCGATTCCCAAACCTGAGCCTAAGCCAAAGCCCAAACCGAAACCAGAGCACAAGCGGGAGCAGCCTAAACGCGAGGTGAAGCCGCGTCAGGAGAGCAAACCGCAGGCCGATCCGTTTAAGCAGGAAGCCCCGGCGACGCAGAACAAACCGACCACGGCGCCAAAATCTACGCCGTCACCCACCTCATCGGCCTCAACCGGCCCAAAAGCACTGAACGTCAGTAAGCCTGGCTATCCACAACGCGCATTTGCACTGCGTGTAGAGGGGCGGGTACGGGTGAAGTTTGATGTGGATAGTGAGGGACGGGTGGATAACATCCAGATCCTCTCTGCTGAGCCGCGCAATATGTTTGAGCGTGAAGTTAAGCAGGCGATGAAAAAGTGGCGCTATCAGAGCGGACGGCCAGGGCAGGGTCTGACCATGAATATCGTGTTTAAGATTAATGGTGGGGCCAGCATAGAATAAAGCGTCAGGTCAGGCTGAAACAGCCTGACCTGTTTTTCATTCGCCGGGTTGCTGGTTGGCGCGACCGGCTGGCAGAGGACGGGAATTACCCTCATTGTCGACCGCCACATAAATAAACACCGCTTCCGTCGCAATGTAAGTTTGTCCAATCGGCTCAGACGACACTTTTTTGATCCACACTTCCACATTAATCGTCATGGAACTGTTGCCGGTACGAAGACAGCTCGCATGGCAGCTCACCACATCGCCCACCGCGACGGGCTTCATAAATGACATGCCGTCGACGCGAACCGTCACCACGCGTCCTTCAGCGATCTCTTTCGCCAGGATAGCGCCACCCATATCCATCTGTGACATCAGCCAGCCACCAAAAATATCGCCGTTGGCGTTGGTGTCTGCTGGCATGGCGAGCGTACGCAGCACCATTTCGCCTTTCGGCAATGTATGTTTTTCGCCCATTGCTTCCACTTCTATGCAGGTGAATGCTAAAAAAATGCCCGGCGGACCGGGCAGATGATTATTTTTGTTCCTGCTGCGGCATCTGTCGCCAGATGTAAAGCCCGCTGAGCAGGGTAAACAGTAAGGTCAGACCGGAGAGACCGAACACTTTAAAGTTAACCCAAAACGCCTGAGATAACCAAAAGGCGACATAGATGTTTACCAGGCCGCAGATAAAGAAGAACAGCGCCCAGGCAACGTTGAGCCGGCGCCAGACCGCGTCGGGCAGCTGCAGCTCTTTGCCCAGCATGCGCTGAATCAGCGTCTGCTCCATAAACCACTGGCTGTAGAGCAGGGCGGCGGCAAACAGGCTGTAGATAACCGTGACTTTCCACTTAATGAACTCATCGTTGTGGAACACCAGCGTCAGGGTGCCAAAAACCGCCACCAGCACAAAGGTGAAAATCGTCATCTTTTCCAGCTTGCGATAGAGCACCCAGCTGACAACCAGCGCCAGACCGGTCGCGACAATCAGCGCGCCCGAGGCGACAAAAATGTCATACAGCTTGTAGAAGATGAAAAAGACCACCAGGGGAAGAAAGTCGAGTAGCTGCTTCATAGTTTTTCCATTCAGAGTTGGCTGCAAATGTGCCCGAAGGCACATCGTCAATCAACGTAACAGCATATAGAGCCGATAAAGATAGATAATCAACATCGCCGAAACCACATTGCCTGCCGCGGTGAAAATCACCGACGAGACATTCAGCGGTAAAACCGTCAGCGAAGAGAAGAACAGCATCACCACCACTTTGGCCAGCAGCCAGAGCAGAATCGCGGGGGCAATCAGCTTCACATTCTTCCACGCCATCCGCATGCTGGCCCGCATGGCGGCAAAGACACCCATCTTCTCACTGGCCACCATCACCGGAGCCAGCGACAGCAGAATCGTCAGCAGAATGCCTGGCACCACCAGCACCATAAAGCCCAGTTGCGCCACCAGCGTCATCAGGAAGGTGAGCAGCAGCAGCTTTGGCAGCAGCGGCGCTGAAGCACCAATCGCCCGCAACGCACTGACACGCTGGCCGGAAGAGACCATCGGGATCAGATAGAGCATTCCGCCAAGCAGCAGCGTGTTCCCCATCAGCGCAGCGAAGGTGCTGGCCGCCGAGGCGCGCAGCAGCACCTGCTGCTGTTCCGGTGACATATTCTGCACCATCTCAAACAGCGAACCGGCGCTATCGTCACCCTGTTGCAGGAGGGCCATCTGATCGGCACCTGGCGTCAGCACATGCACCAGCATGACGGTGATAAAAGCGGCCAGCAGCGACATCAACAGCACCGTAGCCAGTTGATGGCGCGCGAAATTTCCTGTGTCACGGTATAACGAGCTTGCCGTGATAGACATGTACACTCCTTTGAGGAACCGGGTTAATTAACCCGGCGATTGTACATGTTCTGACAGCTCGCGGGCACCCGCTGCGGCATAACTTTCTGTCATGACAGGTAAAGATGGAGAAAAAAGGGCGGGAAGACCATACCGGGCGCGGGCGCGATCGCAGGCTTCATTGTGGATACCGGCTTCGCCCGACATCGAAAATTCCCGACAGGGCGTCGGACGTTGTTCGTAAATTCCGCAGGAGACACAGCCGCCAATCTCGCCCTCAAGGGCAACGCAGCGCGGCGCGCGATCGTTCGTTCCACGCATATTGCGCATTAACAGGCTGAGCGGTTCGGTTAATGCGGTCGGCACCGGGCCGCCGGCATCATCGGCTTCGGCCCAGTAAAATGAGACGCGGAAATGGGCGCAGCAGGCGCCACAGCTGACACAAGGGTTAGTTATTTCACTCATTTGATCACCCGCCCCTCCCAGGGCATCGAACCAAAATCACCAGAGAAGATAAGCAAAATAGGCCTGGCGAAATTATTCAGCAAGGGGAATTTTGCTGCGCCAGCCCGAGCCGAAATTGATCTAAATCAATTCATTGTTTTTTAAGTAATTTATCTGAAGGGTACAGAGTGCAATTTTCTGTAAATCACGTTAAATATTTGCCAGCAAAAAGCGATGACGTTCGCGACATTAACATTAAGCAAAGGAGTGATGATGAAACTGGCAAAATGCGCGATGCTGCTGGCTCTGGCTTTCCCTCAGCTGTCGATGGCCCACGAAGCAGGCGACTTCTTTATGCGTGCCGGTAGTGCCACCGTCCGGCCCACCGAAGGTTCCGATAATGTGTTAGGGATGGGCGAGTTCAGCGCATCCAACGACACGCAGCTGGGCCTGACCTTTACTTACATGGCAACGGACAACATTGGTGTCGAATTACTGGCCGCCACACCGTTCCGTCACAAGGTGGGCCTGGGCCCGACCGGAACACTGGCAACGGTACGCCAGTTACCGCCTACGCTGATGGCGCAGTACTACTTCTTTGATAGCAAGAGCAAAGCGCGTCCTTACGTTGGCGTAGGTATCAACTACACCACCTTTTACGATGCCGATTTCAACCAGACGGGCCGCGATGCGGGCCTGACCGATCTCAGCGTGAAGGATTCCTGGGGTGTGGCGGGTCAGGTCGGTCTGGATTATCAGATTAACCGTGACTGGATGCTGAATGCGTCGGTGTGGTACATGGATATTGATACGGAAGTGAAGTTTAAAGCGGGTGGCGAGCAGCAGAATATCAATATGCGCATCGATCCCTGGGTCTTCTTCTTCGGAGCGGGTTACCGTTTCTGAGGATAAAGATAATAAAAAAGCCGCTGAATCAGCGGCCTTTTTTTGTCTGTTAAGACGTTATTTGATCTGCATATTGTTAACAACGGACTTCACGCCCGCCACGCTGCGCGTAACCTGAACGGCACGGTTAGCCATCTGTGGTGATGAAACAAAACCGCTCAGCTGAACTTTACCTTTGAAGGTTTCTACGTTGATTTCAGTTGATTTCAGCGAGTCATCTTTCAGCAGTTCACCTTTAACTTTTGTGGTCACCACGGTGTCATCAATATAGCCACCGGTTCCCTCTTTGGTTGCGGTTGGCGCACAGGCGCTCAGTGTCAGCGCAACCACGCCCGCCAGTACAGCACCTGTCAGCAGTTTAACGAATTTCATTGCTTTCTCTCCCTGTCACAAAATGGATGCGACGTTACCGTAACGGCGCATTGTCATTGTGGTGCAGATTTTGCAAAAAGGGCAAATGGGGGAATGAAAAAAAAGGAAACAAATCATGCCTTATCGCGCGATAAGGCATGCTGGCAGGATTAACGGCTGGCGGCTTTAAGACGGCTGACAAAGTTCTTCAGCTCGCTCAGCATCACCTCAGGCTCTGAATGATGTTTTTCGATGATTCTGACAATCGCAGAGCCGGAGATCGCGCCCGCAGCGCCCGCGGCGATCGCTTCCTTAACCTGTTCAGGCTCAGAGATACCAAAGCCCTGCAGCGGCGGGGCTGCATGGTATTCACGCAGCTTGTCGATCAGATGCTGCAACGGCAGGCTGGCGCGGTTTTCAGCACCGGTCACGCCCGCGCGCGACAGCAGGTAGGTGTAACCCCGTCCGTGTGAAGCGATCTCGCGCAGCAGCTCATCGCTGGCGTTAGGCGGACAGATGAAGATGGGTGCTATGCCATGACGCAGCGCCGCCTGACGGAAGGGCGCGGACTCTTCAACGGGCACATCCGCCACCAGCACCGAATCCACACCCGCCTCTGCACAACGGGCATAGAACTCATCCACACCGTTGGTGAAGACCAGATTGGCGTACATCAGCAATCCAATCGGCAGATCCGGATACTTACGGCGGATAGTGGCCAGCATTTCAAAGCATTGGCTGGTGTTGGTGCCCGCCGCAAAGGCGCGTAACGTCGCATTCTGGATGGTCGGGCCATCTGCGAGGGGATCGGAGAAGGGAATACCCAGCTCCAGTGCATCCGCGCCTCCTTCAACCAGGGCGTCAATCACGCGCAGTGAAAGCTCCGGTGACGGATCGCCCAGCGTAACAAAAGGCACGAAAGCCCCTTCGTTATTCGCTGACAGACGCGTAAACAGTTGATTGTAACGTTCCATCAGATTTCTCCCTGCGCTGTCAAAATGTCATGAACGGTGAAAATATCTTTGTCGCCGCGGCCAGAGAGGTTGACCACAATCAACTGCTCTTTTTCCGGCTCGGCCTGAATCATTTTCATGGCGTGCGCCAGGGCGTGGGATGACTCCAGCGCCGGAATGATACCTTCATCGCGACAGAGCTGTTTAAAGGCGGCCAGTGCTTCGTTATCGGTGATGGAGACATATTCCGCACGACCAATGCTGTTCAGGTGCGCATGCTGCGGGCCTACCGACGGGAAGTCGAGGCCGGCAGAGATCGAGTAAGACTCCTCAATCTGGCCATCATGGGTCTGCATCATCGGCGATTTCATACCGAAGTAGATGCCGACGCGACCGTGCTTGAGCGGCGCGCCATGCTCGCCGGTCTCAATGCCGTGGCCCGCAGGCTCTACGCCGATCAGCTTCACGCTGGTCTCATCGATAAAGTCGGCAAACATGCCGATGGCGTTGGAGCCGCCGCCCACACAGGCGAGGATCGCATCGGGCAGGCGACCCTCTCTTTCCAGAATCTGCTTTTTAGTCTCTTCGCCAATCATGCGCTGGAACTCACGCACAATCGTCGGGAAGGGATGCGGACCCGCCGCGGTGCCGAGCATATAGTGTGATGTCTCGTAGCTGCCAGACCAGTCACGCAGCGCTTCATTACAGGCATCTTTCAGCGTGGCGGAGCCGCTGTGCACCGGGATCACTTCTGCGCCCATCAGACGCATACGGAAGACGTTGGGTGACTGACGCTCCACATCTTTTGCGCCCATATAGATGCGGCATTTCATGCCCAGCAGCGCACAGGCCAGCGCTGAAGCCACGCCGTGCTGACCCGCACCGGTTTCGGCAATGATTTCGTTTTTGCCCATGCGTTTGGCTAACAACGCCTGACCCAGCACCTGGTTGGTCTTGTGCGCGCCACCGTGCAGCAGATCTTCACGCTTAAGATAGAGGCGGGTTTTGGTGCCTTTAGTCAGGTTTTTGCACAGCGTCAGGGCGGTAGGCCGACCCGCATAGTTCTTCAGCAGGTCGGTAAACTCGGCCTGAAACTCAGGATCTTTCTGGGCGTCGACAAACGCCTGTTCCAGCTGGCGCAGGGCTGGCATCAGGATTTGCGGAACATACATTCCGCCAAATTCGCCAAAGTAGGGATTAAGTAACGTCATTTTTTATCTTCCTTTCTCGGGCCCGCCGTTGAGCAGGCCAGGCAAATCAGTAGGCTCGCAGTGTCTGAAACACAGCGGCAATTTTACGGGCATCTTTGATGCCAGGCGCGCTTTCCACGCCAGAGTTGAAGTCCAGTCCGGCACAGCCGAGCTGCGCGGCTTCAACACAGTTATCCGCGCTCAGGCCACCGGCCAGCAGAACATTGTTGAGCGTCTGTCCCTGCAACAGCGACCAGTCGAAACGCTGTCCGGTTCCACCGTCGCCATTATCAAACACATAACGGTCAACATGAGGCCAGTCGCGCGCCGGCAAGGTGCCTTCAATGCGCAGCGCCTTCCAGATTTGAATCTCTGCTGGCAGAGCCGCACGCAGTTCAGCCACAAACGCCGGCGTCTCGTTGCCATGCAGCTGCACCGCAGAGAGTGAAAGCGCACCGGCTTGCGTGACAATGTCACTCATAGCGGCATTGCGGAACACGCCGACGTAGCGCAGCGGGGCCGCAGCGATAACGGTCTGCGCCGTAGCGGTGTCAATCTGGCGCGGGGAACCTTCCGCGAAGATCAGCCCACCATAGATTGCCCCGGCTTCATAGGCGGCACGCGCATCTTCGGCACGGGTCAGGCCGCACACTTTATTGCTGCCCAGCGTGACCCGACGCACCGCTGCGGTCAGGTCGGCTTCTTCCATCAGTGCAGAACCAATCAGGAAGCCGTTGGCAAAATGGCTCAGCTCGCGAATATCGGCATAGCTGTTAATGCCTGATTCGCTGATTACCGTGACGCCGTGTGACAGGCGCGGTGCCAGCTGAGGGGTGCGGTTAAGATCGATAGAGAGGTCACGCAGATCGCGGTTGTTGATACCCACGACTTTGGCCTGCAGCGCGATAGCCCGCTCCAGTTCCTCTTCATTGCTTACTTCAGTCAGAATGCCCATCTTCAGGCTGTGCGCCACAGCGGCCAGCTGACGATACTGCTCGTCATCCAGCACTGACAGCATCAGCAGAATCGCATCCGCCTGGTAGTAACGGGCCAGATAGATCTGATAGGGGTCGATGATAAAATCTTTGCACAGCACCGGCTGGGTGATGGCCGCGCTGACAATCGGCAGAAAGGCGAAGTCGCCCTGAAAATATTTCTCATCGGTCAGCACAGATACCGCGGAAGCGTAGTGGCGGTAGACCCCGGCAATGGCGGCTGGATCGAAATCCTCACGAATAATGCCTTTCGAGGGAGAGGCCTTTTTACACTCCAGGATAAACGCGGTTCTTGCACCCTGCAGCGCGTCGTAGAAATGACGGCTGGCAGGTTCAATGCTGTTCTGAAAGGTAGAGAGAGGCTGCTGCTGCTGACGGGCTTCAACCCAAATCGCTTTGTCCTGAACAATTTTTTCTAACACGGTGCCTTTCATGATTATCCTCTTGCTGCCAGTGCGACGACACGCTCATAAGCCTGTCCGCTGCGGATGGCGTTAAGCGCCTGCTGTGCGTTTTCACGCAGATCTTCCTGACCGAATACTTTAAGCAACATCGCCACGTTGACGGCGACGGCCTCCTCATGGGCCTGCTGGCCATTACCCTGGAGTAAAGAGGTCAGAATGTCACGATTTTCTTCCGGCGTGCCGCCCGCTAGCGCCTCTTTGGGATGGAAGCCAAAACCAAAGTCCTCTGGCGAGAGCTGATAGCGCGTAATTTCACCTTCACGCAGTTCGGCCACATGAGTCACGTCGTGCAGCGCCACCTCATCCATTCCGCCACCGTGAACCACCGCCGCGCGCTGATAACCCAGCACTTTCAGCGTCTGGGCAATCGGCATCACCAGTTCCGGGCTGTAGACGCCAATCACCGCCAGTGGCGGGCGTGCCGGATTGATCAGCGGGCCCAGCACGTTAAACAGCGTACGGGTCTTAAGCTGCTGGCGGACCGGCATCGCGTGGCGAAAACCGGTGTGATACTGCGGCGCAAACAGGAAGCAGACATTCAGATCGTCCAGCGCCTGGCGCGCCCGGTCAGCGGGCATATCGAGATTGATGCCAAAGGCGGCCAGCAGATCGGAGGAGCCCGATTTGCTGGAGACGCTGCGGTTGCCGTGCTTCGCCACTTTCAGACCGCAGGTCGCAGCGACAAAGGCGCTGGCAGTCGAGATATTAATGCTGTTACTGCCATCGCCGCCGGTGCCCACAATGTCGGCAAACGCATAATCAGGGCGGGGAAAAGGTTTGGCATCTTCCAGCAGTGCGGTGGCGGCTCCGGCGATCTCTTCCGGCGTTTCACCGCGCACTTTCATGGCGATCAGCGCGGCAGCGAGCTGCGTTGGCTCCAGCTGTCCGGTAATGATGGCGCTGAACAGCTGATGACTCTCAGCCTGATTCAGCGTCTGCGCCTGGTAAAGTTTTTCCAGTGTCTGTTGCATGTTTATTCTCCCTGTTACTTCGCCAGCGCCCAGGCCAGCGTCTGCTCAAGCAGGCGCGCGCCCTGAGAAGTCAAAATCGATTCAGGATGGAACTGAAACCCGCATACGCGATCGGTTTCATGGCGAACGGCCATCACCATCCCGTTGTAACTGGCGTTCACCGTCAGCTCTTCCGGCGTGTTGCTGCCCACCAGCGAGTGATAGCGCGCCACCGGCAGCGGATTGCTCAGACCGGCAAACATCGCCTCGCCGTCATGGTCGATTGAAGAGGCTTTGCCGTGCAGGATCTCGCCTGCCTGGCCCACATGGCCGCCATAGGCTTCGACAATCGCCTGGTGACCCAGACAGATACCGATAATTGGCAGACGACCACGCAGCACCCGCAGCAGCTCCGGCATACAGCCAGCATCTTTTGGCGCGCCGGGACCGGGAGAGAGCATCAGCACCGGGTTCTCCATCCGCTGCAGCTGTTCAATAAGCAGTTCGGCGGGCAGGTTGTTGCGGTAAATCACCACGTTGTGACCAAAGGTCCGCAGCTGATCAACCAGGTTATAGGTAAAAGAGTCGATGTTATCGAGCAGCAGAATATCGGCCATCAGAAGATCTCCTTGCAGTGATGGGCAGTCGCGATAGCGCGCAGTACGGCGCGCGCTTTGTTGCGGCTTTCATCAGCTTCAGCCTGCGGATTAGAATCCAGCACCACACCAGCGCCCGCCTGAACGGTGGCGACGCCATCTTCTACATAGGCGGAGCGGATAACGATACAGGTATCGAGATCGCCCTGGGCGGTGAAGTAGCCCACCGCGCCGCCGTAGCTGCCGCGACGGGTGCGTTCAGCCCCGGCAATCAACTGCATGGCGCGAACTTTTGGTGCTCCGCTCAGCGTGCCCATGTTCATACAGGCACGATAAGCGTGCAGCACATCGAGATCCGCGCGCAGCGTACCCACCACGCGGGAAACCAGATGCATCACAAACGAGTAGCGGTCGACTTTGGTCAGGTCAGCCACGTAACGGCTGCCGGGCACGCAGATACGCGCCAGATCGTTACGCGCCAGATCCACCAGCATCAGATGCTCAGCCAGCTCTTTATGGTCGGTACGCATCTCCAGCTCAATGCGGCTGTCGAGATCGCGGTCCAGTGAGCCATCAGCATGGCGGCCACGCGGGCGGGTACCGGCGATCGGGTAGATCTCAATCTGACGGGAGGTGGCGTCATACTTCAGCGAACTCTCCGGCGACGCGCCAAACAGGGAGAAATCCTGATCCTGCATGAAAAACATGTAGGGGCTGGGATTGCTGTTTTTCAGTGTCTCATAAGCAGCCAGCGGCGACGGGCACGGCAGCGAGAAGCGACGTGACGGCACGACCTGGAAAATTTCGCCGATGCGAACCGCCTGCTGAAGGGTGCGAACTACGTCGCAATACTCTTCATCACTCTGGCTGGTGGTCAGCATCATCTGTTCAACTGGCTGGACCGGCAGAGCTGGTGCCGGCTGCAGCATCTGGCCGTGCAACTGCTCGATGCGGCGCTGCAGGCGCTGGAACTCGCTGGTGGACGGGCAGAACAGGCTGGCCTGCAGACGCGCACTGCGGGTCTGGTGATCGATCACCAGTAAGGTTTCTGCCAGGTAAAAACAGTAGTCGGGGCAGCGTTGCTGATTATCCAGCTCCGGCAGGGTTTCAAAACCGGCAACCAGATCATAAGCAAACAGGCCACCCAGCAGCACGGCTTCGCGCTCATCGGCAGGGGAGTTGACCAGTTGTGGAATCAGACGCAAAGCATCAAACACCGACAGGGCCTTGAGGCGGGAATCTTCATCCTGCTGATGGTCGGTGCTCTGCGGGAAAGTCAGCTCGCGTCCATCGGGACGAACCTGATTGCTGACCGACGCAGGCAGGGCCTCATCCAGCAGCGGCAGCAGGGCGCGGCCATTTTCTGACAACGCCTGAACGGTGACATTATTGCCCATTGCGCTGACGCGCAGCGCGCTGTCGACAATCAGCAGGCTTTTTAAGTTGCGCTTGCTATCGATGTCAGCGGATTCAAGCAGCAGGGTTGCCGGACGTGCGCCGCACAGCTGGTGAAACACTGCGGCCGGATCTTCGCGGTAGGGTGCGGTGCCGGTAATCAACTTCACTGTAGGTTTCGCATTTGGCATGATGATTTCTCTGAATTTCGCTCAAAAAAAAGCCCGCTCGGTGGCGGGCTCAGGTATTAGCACAGCGTTTACGCAAAGTGTGCACGACCCTGTCGCCCGTTTTCGGGAACATCGCGCCAACCGTTTAAATGCGTGATTACAACAGCCATGATTGAATACCCGTTACGTGTGAACTTGTGTACTAGTTAACGGGTTCAGGGCGGAAATGTCAATACACTTTTTCACTGACCGTGAAAATCGTTATCATGCTGGCCGGTTTAGTTTTTGCAGGAGTTCTCTTGAGCGATATCGCCCGTTTCCCGGTTTATGATTTACACAGCCACACGCGTGCCTCTGACGGCTTACTGACGCCAGCCGCCCTGGTGCAGCGAGCGGTTGAGATGCGCGTCGGCGTACTGGCGATCACCGATCACGACAGCGTTGCAGGGGTTGATGAAGCGCAGCAAACGGCAATCGATTACGATTTACCGATAAAAGTGCTGGCGGGCGCAGAAATCTCCACCCTGTGGGAAAACCATGAGATTCATATCGTGGGACTGAACATTGATATCCGCCATCCGGCGATGGTGGCGTTTCTGGCCGGACAACATGCCTGTCGGCAGGCACGTGCAGAAGAGATTGGTGAGCGACTGGCGAAGGCACGTATCCCGGATGCGCTGGCGGGAGCGACGCGACTGGCTGATGGCGGCATCATTACCCGCGGTCACTTTGCCCGCTTCCTGATTGAGCAGGGTAAAGCAGAAAATATGGCGCAGGTGTTCAAAAATTATCTGGCGCGTGGCAAAACCGGTTACGTGCCGCCACAATGGTGTACAATTAAACAAGCTATTGATGCGATTCATCATTCTGGTGGCTGCGCCGTGCTGGCGCATCCTGGCCGTTACGGTTTATCGGCAAAGTGGCTCAAACGGCTGGTCGCCCATTTCCGCGAAGCGGGCGGCGATGCGATGGAAGTCGCGCAGTGCCAGCAGCCACCTAATGAGCGCACGACGCTGGCGCAATATGCCAGAGATAATGAACTGGCCGCATCACAAGGTTCTGATTTTCATCAACCCTGTCCGTGGATTGAACTGGGCCGCAAACTCTGGCTGCCCGCGGCGGTTGAGCCGGTCTGGGAACGCTTCCCGGATCTGGCTCCCGGCCTGGCAATCACGGAAAGGTGACACGAGGTTTCTATGAGTCAATTGTTTCATATTCATCCGGACAACCCGCAGCCTCGCCTGATTAATCAGGCGGTTGACTACCTGAACAAAGGCAGCGTCATTGTTTATCCAACCGATTCCGGCTATGCGCTGGGCTGTCGGCTGGAGGAGAAGGGCGCGATGGAGCGTATCTGTCGTATCCGTCAGCTCGACGGGCACCACAACTTTACCCTGATGTGCCGGGATCTCTCTGAGCTGTCGGTCTATTCGCAGGTGGGCAACTCAGCGTTTCGCCTGCTGAAAAACAACACGCCAGGCAACTACACCTTTATTCTCAAGGCGACCAAAGAGGTGCCGCGCCGCCTGATGAATGAAAAACGTAAGACCATTGGTCTGCGCGTGCCCTCTAATCCCGTGGCGCTGGCGCTGCTGGAAGCACTGAATCAGCCGATGATGTCGACCTCATTAATTCTGCCGGGCAACGATTTCACCGAGTCCGATCCGGAAGAGATCCAGCACAGCATCGGCAAGCTGGTCGATCTGATTATCGACGGCGGCACGCTGGGCCAGCAGCCGACCACGGTGGTCGATCTGACCACCGATGCGCCGGAAATTGTGCGTGAAGGGGTGGGCGATACCCGCCCGTTCCTGTAAGCCCTCAGGCTCAGGCACCGCGTGTCGGTGTCTGGGCCAGATTCGACTCTAACCAGCTTTTAAACTGGCCGTAAGGAATATAAAGTGACACATCTTTCAGGATCACTTTGTTATTACGCCCATTTTTAATCGAGTCAGAATAGCCAACAATCACGCCGCCCAGCGTATCATCACGGTTATAAACGCCGCCGCCCGACATCCCCTGAACAACACCTGCATTGGAGGCCATGGCTATACAGGGACTTTTATTCCAGTTATTCCGAATAGCCGTACGGGCTAAATTAACTCCGGTCGATTCAACCGGCATCGCTGAAATAAAACTGTAGCCATACATTTTAACCGGATCGCCGATGTCGCTGCTGCGGAACTTAGTCAGCGTGCTGGCGTCATTCTTGTGATAAATAATCGCAAGGTCGCAATAAGGGTGATAAGACTTGACGCGCTGCACGGCAGTTTTGGCAACGTGCGCAGCTGTCAGGCTATATTCAGGCGTCAGAGGAATGCTGGTGCCCAGTGTGCCGAGACCGAGGATCGTCGGAATGCCAGTCACGCTCATATCTACGTGCTGCATCGCCGTACGACTGTACTCAGTATGGCCCACAGAACACCCGCTCAGCACCAGTGCAGCAAGCACCGGGCACAGCAACAGGTTTTTCATGATGGGTTTCTTTATTCAGGCATGTCGGGAAATCCCTGGTGAAGATTTTTGACATGCAAGCAAGGTTCATCACTGAACCGTATTAACGCAACAACTCCGGATGCGCCGGTTTATTGGATTAATCTAAAAAGACTATTTTTATAAACGAATAACAAAAGCCGGACTTCATTGTTGCAAGACCCCTCTGTCGTGAGTCCTGCTTTTTATTGTGCTACAGGAATAAATTATATCAGCTTAATAGTGTCGTACAATTTATTAAAGCTAATAAGAATCAAATGTCCTTGAAAATAAGGCCTTAAATAAATCTGCGTTAAGAAAAATCTGGCTTTTTTGTATTTACCGAGCGGTTATAATGGATTAAATCATTAAAACAGTTGTTTGTGCTGGCTTTAGTGTTTTTTTAAGAAGAATAAAAGCAAGGGAAAACCAGCGAAAGTGTAAGATAGTGTTAAGGTTTTTATCACCAGAACATTACGTTGATGAAACCGAAGTGGTTAGAAAATTTAATTGTCATCAGCTATAAAGTTTTTAATACATGCATTTTATTAATCTTATTCCTGCCAGATGCACGGGGATTATTTAAATCAGCGTCAGATATTATCAGATCTAAAACTATCAGAGGCTGACCCTTCTTAATTCGCTTCAGGCCCACTCATAAAGCGCGTTACTTCAGGGGTAAATGCCTGTATAATGGGGCCGAATTAATAGGTTAACCTATTGATTCAGAAAGAATTATCACCCTACCGTGACGCCTGGGAAGGCGACAAAGAGGAAGCTCAATGAGCGAAAAGTTACAGAAAGTCTTAGCGCGTGCCGGTCATGGCTCGCGTCGTGAAATCGAATCAATGATTGCCGCTGGCCGTGTCAGCGTCGACGGCAAGATCGCCACCCTGGGCGACCGCGTTGAAAGCAGCAAATCTCTGAAAATCCGTATTGATGGCCATCTGGTCTCGATTGCTGAATCAGCAACCGAAGTTTGCCGCGTGCTGGCTTACTACAAACCAGAAGGTGAACTCTGTACCCGCAGCGATCCTGAAGGGCGCCCAACGGTATTTGACCGTCTGCCTCGTCTGCGCGGTTCACGCTGGATTGCCGTTGGCCGTCTGGATGTGAACACCTGTGGTCTGATGCTCTTCACCACTGACGGTGAACTGGCGAACCGCCTGATGCATCCGAGCCGTGAAGTGGAACGTGAATATGCGGTGCGCGTCTTTGGTCAGGTCGACGATGATAAAATTCGTCAGCTGAGCAAGGGCGTTCAGCTGGAAGATGGCCCGGCTGCCTTTAAAACCCTGAAATTTGGCGGTGGAGAAGGGATCAACCAGTGGTACAACGTGACCCTGACCGAAGGACGCAACCGTGAAGTGCGTCGTTTATGGGAAGCGGTCGGCGTGCAGGTCAGTCGTCTGATGCGTGTTCGCTACGGCGATATCACCTTACCAAAAGGCCTGCCACGCGGTGGCTGGACCGAACTGGATCTGCCTGCGGTTAACTACCTGCGTAACCTGGTGGAGATGGATGATGAAACGGTTACCAAACTGGTGGTCGAAAAAGATCGTCGTCGCACCAAAGCGAACCAGATTCGTCGTGCCGTGAAACGTCACAGTAAAGTGAGCAGCACCCCACGTGCACCACGCCGCAATCCGGGCAGCAAACGTAACTCCGGTTAATTACGTTGCCCGATCGCTAAAAACGCAGCCCCAGGGCTGCGTTTTCTTTTTCTGTTACCAGTCAATTCCCTGCTGAGCCTGTATCCCGGCATCAAAAGCGTGCTTAACCGGCCGCATCTCAGTCACCGTATCCGCCATCTCAGTCAGGCTGCGATGACAGCCACGTCCGGTAATGATGACGCTCTGATGCGCCGGGCGCTGTTGCAGGGCTGCTATCAGCTCCTCCAGTGGCAGATAATCCATGCTGACCATATAGGTGATTTCGTCGAGCACCACCAGATCCAGCTGCTCATCGGCCAGCATCCGTTTTGCATGCTGCCACACCGCCAGACAGGCGGCGGTATCCGTTT
Source organism: Pantoea sp. Ft-CA_14 (assembly GCF_024520875.1). Classification (NCBI taxonomy): domain Bacteria; kingdom Pseudomonadati; phylum Pseudomonadota; class Gammaproteobacteria; order Enterobacterales; family Erwiniaceae; genus Pantoea; species Pantoea sp. Ft-CA_14. Next base: position 68,820 of record NZ_JALNPM010000009.1, read on the forward strand.
CGCGGTTCTGCGTATCCCAGGTAAAGCCGGTTGCCATCACCTGAAATTCAACACCGTGCTGTTCCAGCAGGTTTCGCTCGCCATTCGGCCAGTCACCTTTAATGAACTGGATAGCCGCCACGCGTTTGCCATGACCGGTGGCGCGGAGTGCGGTGCCAAAGGCCGCAGTCGTTTTGCCTTTGCCATTGCCGGTAAAGACCATCAGGATGCCACGAACCTCCGTGGCTGCAGCAATACGCGCATCAACCTGTTCTTTTAACCGCTGCTGACGCTGTTGATGACGATCGTCAGCCATTATTCAGCGGCTCCCGGTTTTCTGCCTGGCTGGGCATCAAAGCTGATCCCGGTTTTGCGACGGCTGTCATCACCCATCAGATAAAGGTAGAGCGGCATCAGATCGGCAGGGGTTTTCAGCTTATTGGCATCTTCCTGCGGGAACGCGCTGGCACGCATTTTGGTTCGCGTCCCGCCCGGATTAATACAGTTCACCCGCAATGCCTGCGTTTTATACTCATCAGCCAGTACCTGCATCATGCCTTCGGTAGCAAATTTAGAGACGGCGTAAGCCCCCCAGCCCGCGCGACCGGTACGGCCCACGCTGGAGGTGGTAAACACCAGTGAACCGGCATCAGATTTTAACAGCAGCGGCAACAGCGCCTGCGTCAGGAAGAAGGTGGCGTCCAGGTTGATGTTCATCACCTGCTGCCAGACCTGTGGGTCGAGTTCAGCCAGCGGCACAATCTCACCGAGGATACCGGCGTTATGCAGCACGCCGTCAAGACGCGGAAACTGCTGGGCCAGCTGTTCTGCCACCTGCTGGCAACGTTCCGGTGTCGCTTCGGCCAGATCGAACACCACAGTGTGAGCAGGGCAGAGAATAAGTTGATTGATCGCCTGTTCGACCTGCTGAAGCTTCTCAGGGTTACGGCCCATCAGGATCACTTCTGCGCCATAGCGGGCATAAGTCAGCGCCGCTTCCCGGCCAATGCCATCTGAAGCGCCAGTGACCAGGATAATGCGATGATTGAGCAGGTCGCTTTTCGGTTGATAATGCACAGCGGGGTCCTCCAGCGAAAACAGCATGATTCCGCTTTATGCCTGAATTTACGAATGGGCGCAATCGCCAACCCACGCATTCTTTGCCAGCTGCTGGCATTTCAGGCGACGAAGCGGGGCAAAACGGCTAAACTGGCGAACTGTTTTTGATTCTCAGTTTACTAAGGCGACCTATGGATTTTATTTCAACGTATGGACTGTTTTTAGCGAAAGTGGTGACACTGGTGGTTGCCGTCGCTGTGATTGTCATGATTGTGATGAATGCCGCATTACGCAAACGGGCACAAAACGGTCAGCTTCGACTGACTCATCTGGATGATGACTATCAACAGATGAAAGAGGATTTGCAGCTGGCAAAAATGAAGCCTCAGGCACAAAAAGTCTGGCTGAAAAATCATAAGAAAAGTGAAAAGCTGAAAGCCAAAGCGGAAAAGCAGGCGGCGAAGCAGGGGCAGACAGACAGTGCTAAGCCCACGCTCTATGTACTCGATTTCAAAGGCAGCATGGACGCCCATGAGGTGACTTCACTGCGCGAAGAGATTTCAGCCGTGCTGGCCGTCAAGCAGCCTGGCGATGAAGTGCTGCTGCGTCTTGAAAGCCCTGGCGGCGTGGTTCATGGCTATGGCCTGGCAGCCTCGCAGCTGCAGCGTCTGCGCGATCAGGGTCTGCGTATCACGGCGGCCGTGGATAAAGTGGCGGCCAGCGGCGGTTACATGATGGCCTGCGTAGCCGATCGTATTGTGGCGGCACCTTTCTCGATTATTGGCTCCATCGGCGTGGTCGCGCAGATCCCCAATTTCAACCGCCTGCTGAAACGGAACGACATTGATATTGAGCTGCATACCGCCGGACAGTACAAGCGCACGCTGACGCTGTTTGGTGAAAACACCGAAGAGGGACGTGAGAAATTCCAGGAAGATCTCGACGAAACGCACCTGCTGTTCAAGCAGTTTGTCCACCAGATGCGCCCGTCACTCGACATCGATCAGGTGGCAACCGGTGAACACTGGTATGGCCGCCAGGCGCTGGACCTCGGCCTGGTTGACGAAATCGGCACCAGCGATGATCTGATCATCCGTCAGATGGATAAGTTCAGCGTGCTCGGCGTGCATTATGCCCGCCGCCGTAAGGTGATGGATCGCTTTACGCAGAGCGCCGGCTCGGTGGCAGAGCGCCTGCTGCTGAAACTCTGGCAGCGCGGCGAAAAGCCACTGCTCTGATGATGCGAAACCCGGCCTGCGCCGGGTTTTTTCATTCCAGGTGGTAGAGCGGCGACAGCACCACGGCAAGGTGTTTGAACACGTTAAACACCGCCGTGGTTTTAGCCGTCGGCACTCCATCGGCATCGAGAAAAAACGGTCCGCGAAATACCAGCACTTCTCCCTGCTGAATCACCTCATCCGCCTGCATTCCCGCTAAATAATCATCATGTTCTTTGATCAGCGCATTGGCCTTTTCCAGCAACGCCTGGCGGGAAATAGCCTGAGTTGAACTCTGCATTTATTCACTCCTGTTTGACAGTACTCCAATCCTTTCTATATTACTGGCGAGTCACAGGGTGTGACAAATCGGTGTAATCGATGAAAACCTGGCGTAAGTCCGGGCTGAGTGCTAATTAAGTTGCGTAACAGATTTTATCAGGTAGAGTGTGGGCGATTCCGATTTCAGGGATTTTGCACCAGGATGTGCGATGAGTTCAGATAGAAAAAGCACTCTTTATCATGCAGTTGCATAACGCCACATCATCTGATCTGAGATTGACCCCTCCGCCTTGAAATGTTAAACAGGCGCAGCAATATTGAACCCATTGGGTTTTTGGGCATCCAATCCTCTCCCGTTAAGCAGGATGTTTTCATTAGGTAAAGGTAAATATGGGTAAAGCACTCGTTATTGTTGAGTCCCCGGCAAAGGCTAAAACAATCAATAAATACCTGGGTAGTGATTACGTGGTTAAATCCAGCGTGGGTCATATCCGGGATCTGCCGACCAGTGGTTCAACCGCGAAAAAAAGTGCTGACGCCTCGACAGATAAGAAAGTCAAAGACGCTTCGACTGACAAGAAAGTCAAAAAAGTTAAAAAAGATGAGAAGGCCGCACTCGTCAGCCGCATGGGTGTTGACCCCTATCACGGCTGGGAAGCGGACTATCAGATTCTGCCCGGCAAAGAGAAAGTGGTTGCCGAACTGAAGGCGTTAGCCGCCAATGCTGACCACATCTATCTCGCAACCGACCTTGACCGCGAAGGGGAAGCCATTGCCTGGCACCTGCGGGAAGTGATTGGTGGTGATGACTCGCGCTTCAGCCGCGTCGTGTTTAACGAAATAACCAAGAATGCGATTCGTCAGGCGTTTGAAAAGCCGGGCGAACTGAATATTGATCGGGTTAATGCTCAGCAGGCGCGTCGCTTTATGGACCGCGTGGTGGGCTACATGGTCTCGCCACTGCTGTGGAAAAAGATCGCTCGTGGTCTCTCTGCCGGACGTGTGCAATCCGTTGCCGTTCGCCTGGTGGTGGAACGTGAACGTGAGATTAAAGCTTTTGTTCCCGAAGAGTATTGGGAAGTTAATGCCGCGCTGACCACGCCGAAAGGCGATGAGCTGTCGATGGACGTGACGCACAAAGGCGATAAAGCCTTCCGTCCGGTCAACCGCGACGAGACGTATGCCGCCGTCGCGCTGCTGGAAAAAGCACGCTATGAGATCGTGGATCGTGAAGATAAGCCGACCAGCAGCAAGCCGGGCGCGCCTTATATCACCTCGACACTGCAGCAGGCTGCCAGCACCCGTCTCGGCTTTGGCGTCAAGAAGACCATGATGATGGCCCAGCGGCTGTATGAAGCGGGCCACATTACTTATATGCGTACCGATTCGACTAACCTGAGTCAGGATGCGGTCGCCATGGCGCGTGGCTATATCGAAAGCAATTTCGGTAAAAAGTATCTGCCTGAAAACGCCATAACTTACGCCAGCAAAGAGAACTCCCAGGAAGCGCACGAAGCGATTCGTCCTTCTGATGTGGAAGTGGTGGCGGAAAAGCTGAAAGATATGGAAGCGGATGCGCAGAAACTCTATCAGCTGATCTGGCGTCAGTTTGTTGCCTGTCAGATGACACCAGCAAAATATGACTCCAGCACCATTACTGCCGCCGCCGGTGATTTCCGGCTCAAAGCGAAAGGCCGTATTCTGCGTTTCGACGGCTGGACCAAAGTGATGCCTGCGCTGCGTAAGAATGATGAAGATCGTACGCTGCCTGCGGTAAGCGTGGGTGATGTTCTGGACCTGCAACAACTGCTGCCCGGTCAGCACTTCACCAAGCCACCGGCGCGCTTCAGCGAAGCGTCACTGGTGCGCGAGCTGGAGAAGCGCGGAATTGGTCGTCCATCCACCTACGCCGCCATTACCTCGACGATTCAGGATCGTGGCTACGTACGGGTTGAAAACCGCCGTTTTTATGCGGAAAAAATGGGTGAAATCGTCACCGATCGTCTGGAAGAGAACTTCCGCGAACTGATGAATTATGATTTCACCGCCCGCATGGAGAGCAACCTTGACCAGGTTGCCAATAACCAGGCGCAATGGAAAGCGGTACTCGACCACTTCTTCACCGATTTTACCCAGCAGCTTGAACTGGCTGAGAAAGATCCTGAAGAGGGCGGGATGCAGCCGAACCAGATGGTGCTGACCTCGATTGACTGCCCGACCTGTAGCCGTCCGATGGGGATTCGAACTGCCAGTACCGGCGTCTTCCTGGGCTGTTCCGGCTATGCGCTGCCACCTAAAGAGCGCTGCAAACAGACCATCAACCTGATCCCGGAAAATGAAGTTCTCAATATTCTGGAAGGGGATGATGCTGAAACCAACGCCCTGCGTGCCCGTCGTCGCTGCCAGAAGTGTGGCACGGCCATGGACAGCTACCTGATCGATAACGAACGTAAATTACATGTCTGTGGTAATAACCCGGAGTGTGATGGTTACGAGATTGAGAAGGGCGAATTCCGCATCAAAGGCTATGACGGCCCGGTGGTGGAGTGCGAGAAGTGTGGTTCGGAGATGCACCTGAAGATGGGACGCTTTGGTAAGTACATGGCGTGTACCAATGAAGAGTGCAAAAACACCCGCAAGATCCTGCGTAGTGGTGAAGTTGCTCCGCCGAAAGAGGATCCGGTTCCGCTGCCAGAGCTGGCGTGTGAGAAGTCAGATGCTTACTTCGTGTTGCGTGACGGTGCGGCGGGCGTTTTCCTCGCGGCCAACACCTTCCCGAAATCACGCGAGACGCGTGCGCCGCTGGTGGAAGAGCTTCAGCGCTTCAAAGATCGTCTGCCTGAGAAGCTGAAATATCTGGCCGACGCGCCAGCAGCCGATCCGGAAGGCAACAAAACGCTGGTGCGTTTCAGCCGCAAGACCAAACAGCAGTATGTCTCCTCAGAAAAAGAGGGCAAGGCAACCGGCTGGTCCGCCTTCTATATAGATGGCAAATGGCAGGAAGCGAAAAAGTAATCCCTGAAGGCCAGCGCTCGCTGGCCTTTTTTCTGCCGACAGGGTCTATGCTTAGTGAATCCTGTAGCAGTGAATAAGCTCAGTGCGCAGGGAACCGGGGCAGAAGAGGAAAGCGTCCCGCGCCATGGATGGCGCGGGCCGAGCGACCAGGGATTGGCTTGAGCGACTTTCCGATCTGCCCCGGTTCTATGCGCAAGACAGGTCTCAAAGCAGGCCAGACCCGACTCTGTCATCATACTCAGGCCAGCGCTCGCTGGCCTTTTTCTGAGCCTTATATCAATCCGTTCTACTCTCTCACTTAAACTGATATAGTTGTTATAGCATTTCCGACCTTTCCTGATGCATAGCATCTCTTTACCCTCGCGACTATACGTCAACCGGGGATGCGACTCTGTAACTTACCGGGATGGAATAGATATGAAATTACAGCAGTTGCGCTATATCGTTGAAGTGGTCAATCACAATCTCAACGTCTCTTCGACGGCGGAAGGTCTCTACACCTCTCAACCCGGCATCAGTAAACAGGTGCGTATGCTGGAAGATGAACTGGGCGTGCAAATCTTTGCCCGCAGCGGTAAACATCTCACCCAAGTCACGCCTGCAGGGGAAGAGATCATCCGTATAGCGCGTGAAGTTCTCTCCAAAGTGGATGCGATTAAATCGGTAGCCGGTGAACACACCTGGCCTGATAAAGGCTCGCTCTATGTCGCAACCACGCACACCCAGGCTCGCTACGCGCTGCCTGGTGTGATCAAAGGATTTATTGAGCGCTATCCTCGCGTCTCTTTGCATATGCATCAGGGTTCTCCGACCCAGATCGCCGAAGCCGTCTCCAAAGGTAATGCGGATTTTGCCATCGCCACCGAAGCCCTGCATCTCTATGACGATTTAATCATGCTGCCGTGCTACCACTGGAATCGCGCAATTGTGGTGACTGCGGACCATCCGCTGGCCGGAAAAGGGCAGGTCACCATTGAGGAGCTGGCCGAATATCCCCTTGTGACCTACACCTTTGGCTTTACCGGGCGTTCAGAACTGGATACGGCTTTCAATCGTGCAGGTTTAACGCCACGCATCGTCTTTACCGCGACCGACGCCGACGTAATCAAAACTTATGTCCGCTTAGGTCTGGGGGTTGGCGTTATCGCCAGCATGGCAGTAGATCCGGTGGCCGATCCTGACCTGATTCGCATTGAAGCCGCGGATATCTTTACCAACAGCACCACTAAGATTGGATTCCGCCGCAGCACCTTCCTGCGCAGCTATATGTATGATTTTATCCAACGTTTTGCACCGCACCTGACGCGCGATGTGGTAGATACTGCGGTTGCGTTGCGCTCCAATGAAGACATTGAAGCGATGTTTAAAGATATCAAACTGCCGTTTAAATAGAATTTAACCTCCCCGCGTAAACATAAGGCTGCCTGGTGCAGCCTTTTCTGTCTCCAGGCTTTAGCGCCAAATGAGAATCAAAAGTTTTTATGATTTTTTTGTAAATGAAACATTGATCACATGTTTCTCCATCGGTCTTTCTTAAATGCGAATTACAACACATTTTTAACTATGTTACTTTGCGGCTTGCCAGGATTATTCCCATACTCCAGTTAAGAGCTGATGTGGGAAGCCAGTAAACATAAGGTTCTTAAGTTGTCTCTATAGTTTTAAGTGGATCTGTTTTTAAATTAACTCAAATTTTTAAGCGGGTCTTTTAATTAAATATTGGTTCCGGGATTAATGATTTCTTACGTTACTTAAGCTCATTGATTAATACCGTTAATCGTTTTACTCAATAAAAATAACTGGATTTTTGGCCTTAACGCGTTTAGGATTCCTCCTAAATCTTAATCGATGTTATCAATCATTTTGTTGAGAGTGATTATCAAAAACTATGAATACACGACTGACTGTACAACCGGGTTTCCCGGCAAAAAGCACCAAGGTTGAGCGTACCGGCAACACTCGTCGCAAAGCCTGGTTAACCGTATTCGCTGCCTCTGCGCTGTTTTGGGTAGTTGTCGCGTTAATGATTTGGCGTATCTGGGGCTAAAGCCATGTGGGCAAATACACTCAGCCATAAACGTTCCCTGACCTCGGGTCAGCACAAGACGGTCTCCTGTAAAGGAAAAGAACCCCTTGCAAAGGACGAAAAAGTGTCTATCCCCGATTCATGGGATTTGAGTGATAACCAGAGACTTTTTATTGAGTCGTTTCTGGACCCTAAAAACAAATAACGTTGTCAGACCATTTCTTCGTCACTGTTCTTTTAAAACCGGAATTTCCGGTGGGCCTATAAATGCCCTTACCACATCCTGTACGACCAAAGGGTGTCGCCTCTTTCTATAAGGTGACCGCAAAAACTTTTACGCCCGATTCCGGCGAAGGAGTGAACCAAATGAATATTATTAAAATGTCCTGGCTCAGCGCGTATGCATTCTCCTTTGCGTTCTGGTCTGCGGCGGTGTGGATAACCCTGTAATTTGAATTAAAATCACCTTTTCATGATGCCTCGTGACTTCACGGGGCATTTTCGTTTGCGATCGATTGTAGCAATTTGTGTTGTAATCAAAACGTTAACGAAATTGTGGTCTATCTTTAACATAAACCTTTGTCTCTCTGAGGTTTAAAGACCATGAATGAAAGGAGGAGCTATGTCGTCTACCCTACGCGAGCAGAGTCAGGAAGTACTGCAGGTCGACACCAAAAAATATCACATCTTCAGTCTTCCCCATGCTGCTCAACACCTTGGCAATATCGATCGCCTGCCAAAATCCCTCAAGGTCCTGCTGGAAAATTTACTGCGCTATCAGGATGGTGACTCTGTTACGACGGAGGACATCCAGGCGCTGGTTGACTGGCAAAAAGATGCCCACGCCGATCGTGAAATTGCCTACCGGCCAGCCCGTGTATTAATGCAGGACTTTACTGGCGTGCCTGCGGTAGTCGACCTTGCTGCGATGCGAGAAGCAGTGAATCGGCTAGGCGGCGATGTGGCGAAAGTCAATCCGCTGTCACCGGTTGATCTGGTTATCGACCACTCGGTGACTGTCGACCATTTTGGCAATGATGACGCCTTTGAAGAGAACGTCCGGCTGGAGATGGAGCGAAACCATGAGCGCTACGTCTTTCTCCGCTGGGGCCAGAAGGCGTTTGATAAATTCCGCGTGGTGCCACCAGGAACCGGTATTTGCCATCAGGTGAACCTGGAATATCTCGGCAAGGCGATCTGGCATGAAACCGTGAATGGTGAAGAGTACGCCTGGCCCGATACCCTGGTCGGTACGGACTCTCACACCACCATGATCAACGCGCTTGGCGTGCTGGGATGGGGAGTAGGGGGAATCGAAGCCGAAGCCGCCATGCTCGGTCAGCCTGTCTCAATGCTTATCCCGGATGTGGTGGGTTTCAAACTCACCGGTAAACTGCGGGCGGGCATTACGGCAACCGACCTCGTGTTGACCGTTACCCAGATGCTGCGTAAGCACGGCGTTGTCGGTAAATTCGTTGAATTTTACGGTGATGGCCTGGCCGATCTGCCGCTGGCAGACCGCGCGACCATCGCCAACATGGCACCGGAATATGGCGCAACCTGCGGATTCTTCCCGGTTGATGACGTCACGCTGAGCTACATGACCCTGACCGGACGCGATGCCGAACAGGTAGCGTTAGTGGAAGCCTATGCCAAAGCGCAGGGTCTGTGGCGCAACCCTGGCGATGAGCCGCGTTTTACCAGCACTCTGGCGCTGGATATGAACGAGGTGGAATCGAGTCTCGCGGGACCAAAACGTCCGCAGGATCGGGTGTCGCTGGGCGATGTGCCCGCCGCGTTTGATGCCAGCAATGAGCTGGAAGTGAATCAGGCGCAGAAACCCCATAAAATCGTTGAGTATACCGACAGTGATACCGGGCTGACGCATAAGCTGACCGATGGAGCGGTGGTGATCAGTGCGATTACCTCCTGTACTAACACCTCCAACCCCAGCGTCTTAATGGCGGCCGGTTTACTGGCGAAGAAAGCGGTCGAGCGGGGTCTGAAACGTCAGCCGTGGGTCAAAGCCTCGCTGGCACCCGGTTCTAAAGTGGTTTCAGACTACCTGGCCGTTGCGCAACTGACCTCTTATCTCGACGAGCTGGGCTTTAATCTGGTTGGTTATGGCTGCACCACCTGTATCGGTAACTCCGGCCCGCTGAAAGATGAGATCGAGTCTGCGATCAAAGCAGGCGACCTTACGGTGGGTGCTGTGCTGTCCGGCAACCGCAACTTTGAAGGCCGTATTCATCCGCTGATTAAAACCAACTGGCTGGCGTCGCCGCCGCTGGTGGTGGCCTATGCGCTGGCGGGTAACATGAAGATCAACCTGCAGACCGAGCCGCTGGGCCACGATCGTCAGGGCCAGCCGGTCTACCTGAAAGATATCTGGCCTTCGCCGGAAGAGATCGCTACGGCCGTGCAGCAGGTCACCAGCGACATGTTCCATAAAGAGTACGCTGAAGTCTTCGACGGTACGCCAGAGTGGCAGGAGATTAAGGTGAGTGAAGCCGCGACTTACGACTGGGATGAGGGATCGACTTATATTCGTCTGTCGCCTTTCTTTGACGATATGGAGAAAGAGCCTAAGCCGGTGCAGGATATTCGCGGTGCGCGAGTGCTCGCCATGCTGGGCGACTCGGTCACCACTGACCATATTTCACCGGCGGGCAGCATCAAAGCGGAAAGTCCGGCCGGACGGTATCTGCTGTCACACGGCGTGGAGCGTACAGACTTTAACTCCTATGGTTCGCGTCGCGGTAACCATGAAGTGATGATGCGCGGTACGTTCGCCAACATCCGTATCCGCAATGAGATGGTACCCGGCGTGGAGGGCGGTTATACCCGACACTACCCAAGTGGCGAACAGCTGGCCATCTATGATGCGGCAATGAAATATCAGGCGGAAGGCGTGCCGCTGGCGGTCATCGCGGGTCTTGAGTATGGCTCTGGTTCAAGTCGCGACTGGGCGGCGAAAGGACCACGTCTGCAGGGGGTCAGGGTAGTAATTGCGGAATCTTTTGAGCGTATTCACCGCTCAAACCTGATTGGGATGGGCATTCTGCCACTGGAGTTTCCGCAGGGCGTGACCCGCAAAAGCCTGGGGCTGACCGGTGAGGAGCGCATTGACGTGGAAAATCTTCAGGCACTGACGCCTGGCTGCAGCGTTAAAGTGACGCTGACCCGTGCCGACGGCAGTAAGGAAGAGCTGGACACTCGCTGTCGCATCGATACCGGTAATGAGCTGACCTATTACCGCAATGACGGCATCCTGCACTACGTTATCCGCAATATGCTGGACTGATAAAAAAAGCCGGGAAAACCCGGCTTTTTTATGTGGCTTACAACGTCTGTAATAAGAAGTTGTGAGACCGTGGCTGCACACGGAATACGGTCAGATCGGAAAGACGCAAAAGCCGTCATCCATGACATGCCCGGCCCGCGCAATTACGCACCTCATCCCTGAGGTGCGCCCGTACCGGGCCAACGCTTTGCGTTGTTCAAAAACGCTCCCGGCGTTTTTATCCGGGCGGCGGGACGCTTTCTTCTTCTGACCGTGCCCCCTGCGCGTTGAGCTAATCCGTTGCTTCAGGATTCTCTCAGATTGGGCTTCTTCAAGGGTCAGATGCCAGTGAATCCCAGCTTATTTATGACTTCGGCAGCAGATGCCCCATCTTTTCCGCTTTCGTATCCAGATAGTGCGCATTCTTCGGATTACGTCCCACGACCAGCGGCACGCGTTCAACAATGTTGATCCCGGCTTCGCTGAGGATCTCCACTTTACGCGGGTTATTGGTCAGCAGTCGCACTTCATTGACGCCCAGTAGTTTGAACATATCGGCGCACAGCGTGAAGTCGCGCTCATCGGCGGCAAAGCCCAGCTGATGGTTCGCTTCTACCGTGTCGTACCCTTTGTCCTGCAACGCATAGGCACGGATTTTGTTCAGCAGACCGATGTTACGGCCTTCCTGACGGTGATAGAGCAGTGCGCCGCGACCCTCTTCTGCGATGGCATTGAGGGCGGCTTCCAGCTGAAAACCACAGTCGCAACGCAGGCTGAAGAGTGCATCGCCGGTCAGGCATTCAGAGTGAACGCGCGCCAGTACCGGCTCGTTATCATTAATATCGCCAAAAACCAGTGCAACGTGGTCATGTCCGGTTGCCAGTTCTTCAAAACCAACCATCAGGAAATCTCCCCATGGCGTGGGCAGTTTGGCTTCTGCCACCCGTTTAAGCTGCATGTGACTCTCCAGAACCTTCAGAGGATGCACTATCATCATGATAGTGCACAGGCCAGTGTGGCCCGACAAACGTGCAATATTGTGCCACAACCCGCAAGCGGGCTGGTAATCTCTGATACCAATTGCAGTGATAAAGCACAATTATCCAATCGGCAACGGTTATGTTATTCTTTTTTAAGCTAAAGTTATGCAATTGCTCTCTTTTGACGCCGGGATAAGGGAAGAGGATGTTTAAGATTTCACGTCGTACCACCTTTGGAATGCTGCTGCTGCTGATCATGCCGGTTGCGGTCTGGCTGAGCGGCTGGCGCTGGCAACCAGGCGAAAGCAATGCGCTGCTGAAAGGTCTCTTCTGGATGACCGAGACCGTCACCAACCCCTGGGGCATTGTTACAAGCGTCGTGCTGAGTGCCTGGATGCTCTGGTGCCTGCGCTTTCGGCTGAAGCCAGCCATCCTGCTGCTGCTGATCATGAACGCCACCATTCTGGCCGGGCAATACACCAAATCCTATATCAAAGAGCAGATTCAGGAGCCGCGTCCCTATGTGATCTGGCTGGAACAGCATCACGGGCTGGATGAAAAGACCTTCTACGAGATGAAGCGCAAACAGCGTGGCGAGATGGTAACCTCACTGATTGCCGATGAGACGCAGATCCCAGGCTGGCTGAAACGGCACTGGGCGTTTGAAACCGGTTTCGCTTTCCCTTCGGGACATACTATGTTTGCCGCCAGCTGGGCGCTGCTGGCATTGGGTCTGCTCTGGCCGCGTCGGCACTATAAAACCGTGGTGGTGATCTTTCTGTGGGCCACCGGCGTAATGGCGAGTCGTCTGCTGCTGGGCATGCACTGGCCACGGGATCTGGCGATGGCAACCATACTCTCCTGGCTACTGGTCACCATTGCCACCTGGCTGGCGCAGCGATTCTGTGGCCCGCTGACGCTGCCGCCGGAGGAGCAAAAAGAGGTGGCGCAGCGGGAGCCCTGATTGTAATTCACCCGTAAGACCCCATATTATTAGACGGGCCTGCGTAAAAGCGACCCGCCCGATACTGCTGGGAGCAGCATTTTTGCTGGAGTTTTGGCATAATTCTACCCGACAACCTCACAACAGGATGCACTGTGAAATATTTGCTGATTTTTTTAGTGGTACTGGTCATTTTCATTATTTCCGTCACCCTGGGTGCGCATAACGATCAGGTCATTACATTTAACTATCTGCTGGCGCAGGGTGAGTTCAGCATCTCGACCTTACTGGCATCCCTGTTTGGCGCAGGTTTCGTGCTTGGCTGGATCATCTGCGGTCTGTTCTGGTTACGGACCCGCGTCTCCCTGGCGAATGCCAACCGGAAAATTAAGCGTATGCAGACCCAAATCGAGCAGAGTACTACCCTGGCGACCACGCCATCTTCTCCGGCTGGCCGGGAATAATCCCTGATGCATGAATTGCTGTTTCTGTTACTGCCGGTGGCGGCAGCGTATGGCTGGTATATGGGCCGTCGCAGCGCGCATCAGGATAAGCAACAGGAAGCCAACCGACTGTCACGTGAATATGTCGCTGGCGTAAACTTCCTGCTCTCCAATCAGCAGGACAAAGCGGTCGACCTCTTCCTTGAGATGCTGAAAGAGGACAGCGGCACGGTTGAAGCACACCTGACGCTGGGCAATCTGTTCCGTTCGCGCGGGGAAGTCGACCGCGCCATCCGCATCCATCAGGCTTTAATGGAAAGCGCCTCCCTGAGCTATGAGCAGCGACTGCTCGCCGTACAGCAACTGGGCCGCGACTATATGGCGGCGGGCTTATATGACCGCGCGGAAGATATGTTTAAGCAGCTCACCGATGAAACTGACTTTCGGGTGGGTGCGCTGCAGCAACTGCTGCTGATCCACCAGGCAACCAGCGACTGGCAGCAGGCGATTGAAGTCGCAGAGCGGCTGGTTAAGCTTGGCAAAGAGAAGCAGAAAGGCGAAATAGCCCACTTCTACTGCGAGCTGGCTCTGCAGGCGATGAGCAGCGACGATCTCGATCGTGCCATGAGCCTGCTTAAGAAAGGGGAGTCGGCCGATCGCAACAGCGCACGTATCTCGATCATGATGGGCCGTATCCTGATGGAAAAAGGCGATTACGCTAAAGCGGTGGGCCATCTGCAGCGGGTGCTGGACCAGGATAAAGAGCTGGTGAGTGAAACGCTGGGGATGCTGGAGACCTGTTTCCAGCAGCTCAATCAGCCCGACGCCTGGTCAGAGTTTCTTCATCGCTGTGTTGAAGAGAACACCGGCGCGGCTGCGGAGCTCTATCTGTCTGACATCCTTGAGCAGCAGCAGGGGCCCGAAGCGGCCCAGAATTACATCAGCCGTCAGCTGCAGCGTCATCCTACCATGCGGGTGTTCCACCGCCTGATGGATTTAAACCTGCATGAGGCGGAAGATGGCCGGGCGAAAGAGAGCCTGATGGTGTTGCGCGACATGGTCGGCGAACAGATCCGCACCAAGCCGCGCTATCGCTGCCAGAAGTGTGGCTTTACCGCCCACGCACTCTACTGGCACTGCCCATCCTGCCGCACCTGGTCTTCAGTTAAGCCCATCCGTGGCCTCGACGGCCAGTAAACCGGCCGTTACAGCTGCACTGTTAATAGCCCATTATAGTTACAACATACTAGAGAGAAGGTTAGCTTACAGACCTCAGCGACAGTGCATAATTTGCCAGGCAGGAGGGCAATGGCGATTGTGATGGTCAGACACCGCAGGTAGAATGCTTGCCGTTTGTCTATTGCGCCTGCGGGCGCCTGTTGCAGAGGAAATGCCATGCCTTCACCCCACAACGTGACCGCTTCGCCGATTCTGGTAGCGCTGGATTATCATGACCTCGACAGCGCACTGCGTTTCGTCGACCAGATCGATCCCCGCAGTTGCCGCCTTAAAGTGGGCAAAGAGATGTTTACGCTATTTGGCCCCTCGCTGGTTAACACTCTGCAGCAGCGCGGCTTTGAAATCTTCCTCGATCTTAAATTCCACGATATTCCCAACACTACCGCTCATGCCGTGGCGGCCGCTGCCGATCTCGGGGTCTGGATGGTCAACGTCCATGCCAGTGGCGGGGCACGGATGATGAACGCGGCGCGTGAAGCGCTGCTTCCCTTTGGTAAAGAAGCGCCCCTGCTCATTGCGGTGACTGTACTGACCAGTATGGATGCAGAGGATCTCAAAGGGCTGGGCATTACGCTTTCGCCTGCCGAACAGGCAGAGCGACTGGCGAAGCTGACACTGTCGTGCGGGCTGGATGGTGTGGTCTGTTCCGCCCATGAGGCTGTCCGCTTCAAACAGGTTTTAGGTCAGGAGTTTGCGCTGGTCACGCCGGGGATTCGCCCGGCAGGCAGTGATGCAGGCGATCAGCGTCGCATCATGACACCTGAGCAGGCGAAGCAGGCGGGCGTGGACTATATGGTTATCGGGCGTCCGATCACCCAATCCGCCGATCCCGCCGCCACTCTGCAGGCGATCCTGCACAGTCTGGAGACACAATAATGGCGAAGGATAATCCACTGGTTTACTCAACCGACAGCGGGCGCATTACCCAGCCGGAGCCAGCGAAGGAGCGGCCAAAAGGGGATGGCATTGTGCGCATCCAGCGTCAGACCAGTGGTCGCAAGGGAAAAGGCGTCTGCCTGATTACCGGTATCGACCTGGACGACGCGGCATTGACGCTGCTGGCGGCCGAACTCAAAAAGAAGTGCGGCTGTGGGGGTTCAGTGAAAGAGGGCGTTATCGAGATTCAGGGGGATAAGCGCGATTTACTGAAAAGCCTGCTGGAAGCCAAAGGCATGAAGGTCAAACTGGCGGGTGGCTGAAAAAAAATCGGGCTACCGAAGTAGCCCGATTGTTGTGTAGATGCTTAGCGTAGCCGATTATTCTTTTAATAAGGTCTTTAGTGGACCTGATGACCGATAATACCACCGACAGCGGCGCCACCGACTGTGCCGAGTGCGCTACCATTGGTCAATACTGAACCCCCAATCGCACCCGCGCCCGCGCCAATAGCGGTGTTGCGGTCACGTTTAGACCAGTTAGAACAGCCGCTCAGTGCAACAGCTAACGTGGTCGCCAGTACAACGGCAGTGATTCGTTTCATTGTTGTTGTCATACACTTCTCCTTTGATGTGCTCACAGAGGCAACACTCTTAGTATAGCTCCGATATTTCCTCAGCCCGCTTGTGTCGCATCATTGCCGCATCCGTGTCGGCATGGAAATGTGATCACCATGGACAAACCGTTTGTAGCGGGAGAGTCACAATGCAAACCCGACAGGGCCACGCATTGCCTGAGAGGATTCTAAGCGTTCTGGTTAAATTCCGAAGATAGAAAATTCTGAAATCACGACACATTTTTGCATTCACAGCCATTCCTTCTGCGTTTATAGCCATTTGCTCCATAACTCTTTCGCGTCTGACTCCGCAAAATTCAGGGACGATTGTCAGCAGGAGAAAATAGATGCTGGAACACCTGAAACAACAGGTTCTGGAAGCGAATCTGGATCTACCCAAATACAACCTGGTGACCTTCACCTGGGGCAATGTCAGCGCTGTTGATCGCGAACAGGGTTTGCTGGTGATTAAACCTTCCGGCGTGCGCTATGAAGTGATGAAGCGCGACGACATGGTCGTGGTCGATCTGGCGAGTGGCGACGTGGTGGAAGGGGATAAACGCCCCTCATCGGACACGGCGACGCACCGCGCGCTTTACCTCGCCTGGCCGGAGGTGGGTGGCATTGTCCATACCCATTCGCGGCATGCGACCATCTGGGCCCAGGCAGGACGACCGATTCCTGCCTGGGGAACCACCCACGCCGATGACTTCTATGGTGAGATCCCCTGTACCCGGTCGATGCGCAATGAAGAGATTCAGCACGACTACGAGTGGAACACCGGTGAGGTGATTATCGAGACTTTTGCGCAACGTGGGTTGTCTCCTTCTGCGATCCCGGCGGTACTGGTCAACTCTCATGGCCCGTTTGCCTGGGGGAAAGACGCTCATGCTGCGGTACACAGCGCGGTTGTGCTGGAGGAGGTGGCGTATATGGGCCTGTTCAGCCAGCAGCTGACCGCTAATCTGCCGCCGATTAACCAGACACTGCTTGACCTGCACTACCTGCGAAAGCATGGCGAGAATGCCTGGTACGGGCAAAAATAGCGAGCGGGACGCGATGGCGTCCCGTTTTTTTTAGTCTCATCTGAGACTGGTATGGCGATCTCCATCATAGTTATCAAAACAACAGGTCATTAAAAATAAAACAGCGTTTCATTTTATCGAATCGATCACTGTTTTGATTACCTCAAGTCACTACTTTGCTTGCATCGCCTTCGGGCACTTCCTGCTCCACCCTCTGGCATAGCAAAGGTGACATCCATATGCATATCAAACGTGCAATAGACAAAATTCCGGGCGGTATGATGCTCATTCCGCTCTTTATCGGCGCACTCTGTCATACGTTTTCTCCAGGCGCCGGGAAATATTTCGGTTCTTTCACCAACGGCCTGATGACCGGCACGGTGCCCATTCTGGCCGTCTGGTTTTTCTGTATGGGCGCGTCGATTAAACTCAGCGCCACCGGGACGGTACTGCGTAAATCGGGCACGCTGGTGCTTACCAAGATTGCCGTCGCCTGGGTTGTAGCTGCCATCGCCTCTCGGGTGATGCCGGAGAATGGCGTAGAAGTGGGGATGTTTGCCGGCTTATCGACGCTGGCGCTGGTGGCTGCCATGGATATGACCAATGGCGGCCTTTATGCCTCGATCATGCAGCAATATGGTTCCAAAGAGGAGGCGGGTGCGTTTGTGCTGATGTCTCTGGAGTCCGGGCCATTAATGACCATGGTTATCCTGGGCACCGCCGGCATCGCCTCATTCGAGCCGCACGTGTTTGTAGGGGCGGTCCTGCCGTTTATTGTGGGATTTGCATTAGGGAATCTTGATCCGGAGCTGCGCGACTTCTTCGGAAAAGCGGTCCATACGCTGATTCCTTTCTTCGCCTTTGCTCTGGGTAACACCATTAACCTGGGTGTCATTGCGGAAACCGGACTGCTGGGCATCATGCTGGGCGTGTCGGTGATCATTATTACCGGCATCCCACTCATTCTGACCGATCGGCTGATTGGGGGCGGGGATGGCACGGCTGGCATAGCTGCATCCAGTACGGCAGGCGCAGCGGTAGCGACACCGGTGCTGATTGCCGAGATGCTGCCGCAGTTTAAACCGATTGCCCCTGCTGCCACGGCGCTGGTGGCAACGTCCGTGATTGTGACCTCCGTGCTGGTGCCGATCATCACTGCCATCTATTCAAAACGTGTTAAGCGTCTTCATGTTGCCGTGGAGCAGCGTGCCGCTATTAAGTAACCCGCCTAATCAATCCCCGACGCGCGAGTCGGGGATCTCTCTGGATTTTGTGTTGTAAATCAATCTCTCATTTGGTCTGGCCTCACTCTGCATTACGCTGATGTGGCGTATTTAACGCATCAAATATAAACAGAGGATGAGACAATGACAGTTATTAACCAAGCAACGTGCAGATTATTTACCGAAGTCGGCAACACCACGCAGTTAGTCGCCTATTACGAAGAAGGGCGTCGTACTATGTGGATGATGTTGCGTGCACAGCCCCGTCCGAGCTTCAACCATGAACTGATTGAGGAGATCATGAATCTGAGCTACGCCGCTCAGCGTTCCGGTCTGCCGATCGACTTCTGGGTTACCGGCTCTCTGGTGCCACAGATGTTCAACGCCGGTGGCGATCTGCGCTTCTTTGTCGAGTGCATTCGCAATAACCGCCGTGAGGCGCTGCGGGCCTATGCCCGTGCCTGCGTTGACTGCATCCATTCGGCAGCACGGGGATTTGATACCGGCGCGGTGACGCTGGCGATGATTGAGGGCAGTGCGTTAGGCGGCGGATTCGAAGCGGCGCTGGCGCATCACTTCATTCTGGCGCAGAACAACGCGCGGATGGGCTTTCCGGAAATTGCTTTTAACCTCTTTCCCGGCATGGGCGGCTACTCACTGGTCGCGCGTCGTTCCGGCATGAAACTGGCAGAGGAGTTAATTTGTGAAGGGGAGTCCCACAGCGCAGAGTGGTATGAAACGCGCGGACTGGTGGATAAAGTCTTCCAGCCTGGCGACAGCTACCGCGCCACCCGCACCTTTATCGATACGTTACGTCCTAAACTCAACGGCGTGCGGGCTATGCTGAAAGCGCGTCAGCGCGTGCTGCAATTGTCACGCGCTGAGCTGATGGATATTACCGAAGATTGGGTCGATTACGCCTTTACCATCGAACCTAAAGACATTGCTTACATGGAACGCCTGGTTCAGTTACAAAACCGCCATAGCGCATCACTGCGTAAAGCGGGTTAATCTGAATTAGCGTTAAACGCGGGCAGGATGCTTAGCCAGCCAATGCCCAAACTGTTCCGCGGGCATTGGTTTTGCGTAGTAGTAGCCCTGACGCCCATCGACACCACTGTTAAGGACAAACTTCTCTTCATCCGGGGTCTCAATACCCTCTGCAATCACCTGCAAATCGAGCGCCTTGGCGACGGCGACGATAGCTCGTACCAGCGATTGTGAGACGGGCTGTTTATTAATATCGCGGATAAAGCTTTGGTCGAGTTTGATGGCATTGATCGGCACTCGTGCGAGCTGAGAAAGCGATGAGTAACCCGTGCCGAAGTCATCCAGATGAACCTGTGCGCCCAGCTCCTGAAACTGCTTCATCAGCCGCAGGGCTTCAGCTTCATTCTCAATCAGGCAGCTTTCTGTGAGCTCAATATCGATAGGACAGTCGGTGATATTCGCCTCATGCAGCGCCTGTTTCAGGTCAGTATAGATGCTTTGATCAATCAGCTGACGTGCCGACACGTTGACGGCGACGCGCAGAAAAATGCCCTGCTGGCGCCAGACGATAATCTGTTTCAGCACATTGAGCATGACCCAGCGTCCCAGCGGCACAATCAGTCCCGACTCTTCGGCGTAGGGAATGAAATCAGCGGGGGAGACCAGGCCGCGCTCGGGTGAGTTCCAGCGTACCAGCGCTTCGGCGCTGCGGACTTCACCATCACTGTCGATTTTCGGCTGGTAATGCACCAGCAGGTGATCCAGCTCCAGCGCCTTACGCAGATTGGTGTCCAGCCACAGGTATTCAAAGACCCGCTGGTTCATCTCTGCCGCGAAGACACAGAACTTGCCACGACCGTTCTCTTTGGCGTGATACATCGCGGTGTCAGCATTGCGAATAAGGCTCTCGCGATCTTCACCGTGCAGCGGCGCGAAAGCGATCCCGATAGAGCAGCCGCTGTACACTTCGATTAGTCCGATACGGAAAGGCTGACGCAGGCGCTCAAGAATGCGGGAGGACATCGCCTCCAGCGCAGCCTGGCTGGTGTGCTCAGCCAGCACCACAAACTCATTGCCACCCAGCCGGCCCAGAGTCTGGTCTTTACCCAGACAGCTAAGAATCGCCAGTGAGACCGCCTGCAGTAACTGATCGCCGAACATATGACCGTAGGCGTCGTTCACTTTTTTGAAATTATCGAGATCGAGATAGACCACGCCGGTCTCATCGCGCTCAGATCGCTCCAGCGCCAGGCTAATCTGTTGATGAATTGCGTTGCGATTAGGCAAACCGGTCACCGTATCGGTGTTTGCCAGCACCCGGAGGCGTTCCTGGGCGCGTCGCTCCTCGGTTATGTCGGTGCCAGAACAGATGAGGAAAATTTCATTTTTGCCACTGCCGCTGTGAACAAACTTATTACGAAACAGAAACAGTCGCTGACCTTTTTTGGTTTTAACCCAGCGCTCAACCTCATAGGAGTTGCCGTCACGGAAGAAGCCCGCGATGTTGCGTCGTGACTGAGAGGCCTCCTGTTTGGTCATAAAGAGCTGAAAGACGTTACGGCCGATAACCTCATGCTCATTCAGACCGGTGTATTCTTCACTAAGACGGTTAAAACGCTGAATATTGCCGCGCTGATCGAGGATCACAATCACCGAGTTGGCTTCAGAAACCACCTGTTCGGCGAATGAAAGACCCAGGGTTAAGTCGCGGGCGACCGCTGAGGTATCGCCCCAGGCAGAAGCGGTTCCTGCCCAGGTCGCCTGGTTCACTTTGCGTCCGACAAAATGCATCGGAACATCAATGCCCTGCAGCGTCATAGTCAGATTGATGCTTGAAGTGATGACCGGCATCGCGCGTATCATGGCTGCCTGGCCGGGGGTTAACGGCAGGGCGATATTAGTTTGTGACGACTCATCTTCGGCAAAATGCAACGCATCGCTGTCCGCGGTCAGACGCCAATGAGGGCTGGTTGTACCGAAAAGGGTGTACAACAACGTTTGCCCTTGTTCATCGGTCATGGAAACTTCCTCCGGGAAGTGCTCTGCAGGCGTTATCTCATTATTTTAGCAACAGTATTCATCATCTGACGCCAGCACAAGATGCAAACCGAATATATTTTCCCATCCAGATAAGAATGGCACAAAAAAGCCCCGACATTGCGGGGCTGTTTAGTGCGGTCAGCAGGGACATTTACCCAGTTTGCCTGCCTGGCTGGGGAAGCGGGCATCCAGACAGTAACGGTGGAAATCGCGCTCATTCATCGGCGGCTGATCGGGATGATGGAGTCGCATATGCTGCAGATAATTTTGATAATCCTGCACCCCGACCATTAAGCGAAAACACTGTTGCAGGCCGCGCCAGAATCCCCGCCAGCTGAATGGCTGTGGCTGTGGCTGTGGCTGTGGCTGTGGCTGTGGGGAGGCGGCAGGCTGGCAGCGGATAATCTGCCACTCTCCCTGCGGACGCCGGGACTGATGAATAGCATCAGACATGACGCACCTCCTTGTTGCGCAGCGTCACAACGGACTCATGCGTAGTAGGAAGATCGCTGCGCAGCGCCCGGCGAATGACAAAGAACGCAGAGATCAGCATCGTGACCGCCACCAGCATAAAGAAGGCGCACAGGGCCGCGTTAATCTGATTGCTGAAGACGATGGTCTGCATATCCGCCACGCTTTTTGCCGGGGCGATGATCACGCCTTCATCCAACCCTTTGCGGAACTTATTCGCCTGCGCCAGGAAGCCAATCGACGGTTTTTCATGGAAGATTTTCTGCCAGCCGGCAGTCATCGAGGTGATAAACAGCCAGGCAGTTGGCAGGATAGTCACCCAGGCGTAACGCTGCTTTTTCATTTTGAACAGCACCACGGTGCCGAGGATCAGCGCCATGGACGCCAGCATCTGATTGCCGATACCAAACAGCGGCCACAGGGTGTTAATGCCGCCGAGCGGATCGACCACGCCCTGATAGACAAAGAAGCCCCAGCCCGCGACCGCCACGGTCGTGCCGGCCATATTGCCCAGCCAGGAGCGGTTATTCGCCATAGAAGGCACCACGGTGCCCACCAGATCCTGCACCATAAAACGGCAGGCGCGGGTACCGGCATCGACCGCCGTCAGAATGAACAGCGCTTCAAACAGGATGGCGAAGTGATACCAGAACGCCATCATTGCCCGGCTGTTAAAGATCTCGGTAATGATGTGGGCCATCCCCACCGCGAAGGTTGGCGCGCCGCCAGCGCGGGACAGGATCGAGCCTTCACCCACGTCACGGGCGATGCCGCTCAGCATTTCCGGCGTTACGACAAAGCCCCAGCCGTTGATCACCTGAGAGGCGCTTTCAACGGTGGTACCAATCAGCGCAGCCGGGGAGTTCATGGCAAAGTAGACGCCCGGATCGAGTACCGAGGCACAAATCAGCGCCATGATCGCCACAAAGGATTCCATCAGCATCGCGCCATAGCCAATAAAGCGGATATGACTTTCCCGCTCCACCAGTTTTGGCGTGGTGCCGCTGGAGACCAGCGCATGGAAGCCGGAGATGGCGCCGCAGGCAATAGTAATAAACAGGAACGGGAACATCGCGCCGGAGAAGACCGGGCCGGTACCGTCGATAAATTTGGTGACCGCCGGCATTTTCATCTCTGGCATGGCAAAAACAATCCCCACCGCCAGCCCGACAATCACGCCGATTTTAAGAAAGGTCGAAAGGTAGTCACGCGGAGCCAGCAGCAGCCAGACCGGTAGCACGGAGGCAATAAAGCCGTAGATCACCAGCACCCAGGTCAGTGAGGTGCCTTTCAGGGTAAAGAAGGGCCCCCAGTAAGGATGCTGGGCTACGTCACCACCATAGATAATCGCCGCCATCATCAGCACAAAGCCAATCAGTGAAACTTCGGCGATTTTACCGGGCCGGATAAAGCGCATGTAGACGCCCATAAACAGCGCAATCGGAATGGTGGCCGCGATGGTAAACAGTCCCCACGGACTGTTCGCCAGCGCCTTGACCACCACCAGCGCCAGCGCCGACAGGATAATGATCATGACGCCCAGCGCGCCGAGCATGGTTACCACACCAGCAAACGCACCCAGCTCCTGCCGCGCCATCTCGCCCAGTGAACGGCCATCACGACGGGTTGAGATAAACAGGATCAGGAAATCCTGTACCGCACCCGCCAGCATCACCCCGACCAGGATCCAGATGGTGCCCGGCAGAAAGCCCATCTGCGCCGCCAGAATCGGACCCACCAGCGGGCCGGCACCGGCTATAGCCGCGAAGTGGTGGCCAAACAGCACCCATTTATTGGTCGGGACATAATCGAGCCCGTCGCTCAGCCGCTCGGCAGGCGTCATCCGGCGGTCGTCCAGTTCGAAAATATTGCGGGCGATAAACAGGCTGTAGAAGCGATAAGCGATGCTGTAACAGGCGACAGCGGCTATCACCAGCCAGACTGCGTTGACGTGTTCGCCGCGGCTGAGGGCCAGCATGGCGAAAGCGCCCGCGCCGATTAACGCCACCACTAACCAGATCGCACTGGTTTTGACGTTTTTCATGACTAACTCCTTGTGAGGACCGAGAGGAAAGCGATCGAAAACAACGAGTCAAACTTAATGTAATGGAATGTAAGTGAAAGTTAATCAGTGGAGAAGTGTGAAGCGGGGTACAAATTTAACTTTTTTGCAATACGGGCGGGGCGGAAACAGGCGGGATAACCGGAGTTATCCCGCCCGATTGACTGCTCAGTACATCACTACTCAGACGGCGGGACGCGCCACGACGCTGCGGGTTTCCATGCGGACTTCGGCGATGGTGACATCAATCACATCGGTCACACGATAAACCACTTCGCCTTTGATCTGAACGCTGCCATTTTCCTGGCTGCAGACCAGCTCATCACGCACCGCGTGAATGAACGGAGCCGGGATAAAGGCCACCGCGCCAAACTCCAGCAGGCGAACACGCATGCCACCACGTGACACATCGATAATCTCGGCGCTGAAGCGACGGTCGGTTGCTGCAAACGGTGCCAGATAACGGGCGTAGAGCCAGTCGCCAACATCACGTTCCGCCATGCGGTTCAGGCGGCGGCGCTCACTCATCGTCACCGTCAGCGCATCATCCGGACGAGCGATCTGCTCACCGCGAATAATCGCTTTCAGCAGACGATGGTTGACCATGTCGCCGAACTTACGAATCGGTGAGGTCCATGTGGCGTAAGCCTCAAGTCCCAGGCCAAAGTGCGGGCCAGGCTCGGTGCTGATCTCAGCGAAGGTCTGGAAGCGACGGATCCGGCTGTCGAGGAACTGGGTCGGCTGGGCATCAAGCTCACGACGCAGCACGCGGAAACCTTCCAGCGTAGTGATCGCCTGCGCATCCACGGTAATACCATGGTTGGCCAGCACGGCGGCGGCCTGTTCAGCATTGGTGGCATCGAAACCGGCATGGACGTTGTAGATACCAAAACCGAGACGGTCACGCAGCACTTTCGCCGCGCAGACGTTGGCCAGAATCATAGACTCTTCGACAATGCGGTTAGCGATGCGGCGCGGTTCAGCCACAATCTCCAGCACTTCACCTTTTTCACCCAGCAGGAAGCGGTAATCCGGGCGATCTTTAAACACCAGCGCGTGAGTCTGACGCCACTCGCTGCGCGCCAGGCAGAGGCGATGCAGCAGGCGAATCTGTTCAGCAATCGCCTCACTTTCCGGCTGCAATGTGCCGCTGTTTTCCAGCCAGTCAGAGACGTCGTCATACGCCAGCTTGGCTTTGGATTCGATCCACGCGGCAAAGAACTCAACGTCATCACCTAAACTGCCATCGGCTGCCACGGTCACGCGGCAGGCCAGGGCCGGACGGCGCACATTGGGGCGCAGCGAGCAGACATCATCAGAGAGTTCGCGCGGCAGCATCGGAATGTTAAAGCCCGGCAGGTAGTTGGTAAACGCACGCTGCGCCGCCAGCTTATCGAGCTGACTGCCTTCCGGCACATAGGCGGTAGGGTCGGCGATAGCGATGGTCAGACGCAGGGCGCCATCGTCCAGGGACTCCGCAAAGAGCGCATCATCCATATCCTGGGTGCTGGCGCTGTCGATGGTAACAAAATCCAGCGCGGTCAGATCTTCACGCGTCAGATTTTCATCCAGCATCTCGCCAAAACTGACATCGGGCGCTTCACGCTCAAGGTTATGACGCGACAGCGTCACCCACCACGGCGCCAGATGGTCATCAGCTTTGACAATAAAATCGGTAAGTTCGGCATAAAAGCCGCGATCGCCTTTCAGCGGATGGCGACGCATCTCCGCCACGGCCCAGTCACCGTTTTCAAACTCATGGCTGACATCGCGCGCAGGGCGACACTGGATGGCATCCTTCAGCAGGGGATGATCCGGCACAATCGACAGGCGATCGTCTTTCTTCTGTACCCGGCCAACAAAGCGGCTCAGGAACGGCTCAACCAGGGTTTCCGGCTCAGCGCTTTCGCGATCTTTATCGCTGTGGATCACGGCGGTGATGCGATCGCCGTGCATCACTTTCTTCATCTGCGGTGGCGGAATGAAGTAACTTTTTTGCGCATCGACTTCCAGAAAGCCGAAGCCTTTTTCAGTGCCTTTTACGACGCCTTCAGCACGAGGCGTTTGCGAATGGAGCTTCTCTTTCAGCTGCGCGAGCAGCGGGTTATCCTGGAACATAATTTTTACGTTTCGTTGGCTGATTGCGGCTGACAGTTTTACGCGAATCGACGTCGCGCGGCAAGGCAAAAAGCCGGACGAGCCGGCTTTTTAGGGGGGAGTGAAAGGGCTGTCAGGCGATGCGCTGATCGGCCAGTGCCTCAGAAAGTTCCAGCTTCACCGGCACCGATTTAGAGGTCGGTGTACCACTGTCATCACCAAAGCTGTTCAGCGGCACCAGCGGGTTGGTTTCCGGATAATAGGCCGCCAGGTTACCGCGCGGAATATTGTAGGGAACCAGTTTGAATCCGCTGACGCGACGGGTAATGCCATCATTCCACAGCGTTTCGATATCGACATTCTGGCCTTCGGTAAAGCCCAGGTCTGCCATATCGTCCGGGTTGATGAACACCACTTCACGCTGACCAAACACGCCACGGTAACGGTCATCAAGGCCGTAAATGGTGGTGTTGTACTGGTCGTGCGAACGCAGCGTCTGCAGGGTAAAAGGCACGTCCTGATCAAGATTCGGGAACAGTGAGGTCGGCAGCGCTGAGGCGTTAAATTCCGCTTTCTGGCTCGGGGTGTTGAAGCGCAACTCGGCTGCTGCGTTGCCCAGATAGAAACCGCCCGGGATATCACATTTGGCGTTAAAGTCGGCAAAGCCCGGAATCGTCGCGGCGATATGCTCACGGATCAGGTTGTAATCACCCGCCAGCTCGCGCCATTTCACTTTTTCATCACCCAGCACCGCCTCGGCGATACCGGCAACAATCCAGGTCTCTGAACGCTGCGTTTCCGCCAGCGGAATACCGATCCCTTCAGAGGCGTGCACCATGCTGAAAGAGTCTTCCACGGTAATAAACTGATTGCCGGTGGCCTGCAGATCGCGCTCGGTGCGGCCCAGCGTCGGCAGAATCAGCCCATCGTGACCCGGCACCAGATGGCTGCGGTTCAGTTTGGTGCTGATATGCACGGTCAGACCACAGCGTGACATCGCCTCTTCGGTGCGCGGTGAGTCGGGTGCGGCGGCCGCCAGGTTGCCACCCAGCGCGATCAGCACTTTCACTTCATCACGCAGCATGGCGTTCAGCGCTTCCACGGTGTTGTGGCCTGCCGCACGCGGGGGCTCGAAATTGAAATGATTCCCCAGCGCATCCAGGAAGGTTTTCGCCGGTTTCTCATCGATGCCCATGGTGCGGTTGCCCTGCACATTACTGTGACCACGAACGGGGCAGAGGCCTGCGCCTTTTTTGCCCAGCTGGCCAAACAGCAACTGCAGGTTGGTGATCTCGCGCACCGTGTCGACAGAGTGTTTGTGCTGGGTGATGCCCATCGCCCAGGTACAGATCACCCGGTCAGCGCTCTGGTAGATCGCCGCGGCTTCACGGATCTGCGCCTGCGTCAGGCCCGACTGCGCCACAATCTGCATCCAGCTGGTGTTATCCACGGCGTCGAGATACGCCTCAATGCCGTTGGTTTTAGCATTGATAAAGGTCTGATCGAACAGGCCGCTTTCACCAGCCGCCAGACGCGCGCGGTGGGTTTCCAGCAGGGATTTCACCATGCCGCGCACCGCTGCCATATCACCGCCCAGGTTCGGCTGATAATAGGAGGAGCTGATGTTACCCGCTTTCGAAGTCACCACTTCCAGCGGTTTCTGCGGATCGGCAAAACGTTCCAGACCGCGTTCACGCAGGGTATTAAAGGTGACGATTTTCGCACCGTGATCGGCAGCGTGACGCAGGCTGTGCAGCATACGCGGATGGTTAGTGCCGGGATTCTGACCGAAGACAAAAATGGCATCTGCGTGGTCGAAATCATCCAGACGAATGGTGCCTTTACCGACGCCAATGCTGCGCTTCAGGCCGGTGCCGCTGGCTTCGTGGCACATATTGGAGCAGTCAGGGAAGTTATTGGTCCCCATCAGGCGACCAAAAAGCTGATAGAGCCAGGAGGCTTCATTGCTGGCGCGACCGGAGGTGTAAAGCTCCATCTGATCCGGATGATCCATCGCCTTGATGTGCTGCGCGATCAGCGCAAACGCATCATCCCAGCTGATGGGCTCGTAGTGGTCGGTTTCCGCGTTGTAGCGCAGCGGATGAGTCAGACGTCCCTGATACTCCAGGAAGTAGTCACTCTGGGTATAGAGCGTGGTTACGCTGTGTTTAGCGAAAAAGTCGGTGTCGACCATCCGGCGTGTCGCTTCCCAGGTCACCGCTTTGGCGCCATTCTCGCAGAAGCTGAAGGTACTTTTATTGTCATCACCCCAGGCGCAGCCTGGACAGTCAAAACCGCGTGCTTTGTTCATGCGCATCAGGTTGCGCATATTTTTCAGGGCCGCTTTGCTGTCAAGAACGAAACGCGTGGTGGCTTCCAGTGAACCCCAGCCGCCCGCTGCCGCGCGATAGGGTTTGATTTGGCGTTTAAATTTCATATTGAGTGCAGGCTTTTTATAGTAGGAATTATTGTTTGGTGTTTGTTATCAGGTTATAGCCTGATGGTGAAAGGAAGTCTGCAGCTATCCTCATACCTTGTCTAATTGATTGACTTAATGGTGCGATAGCTGGCGTTTATCGTGCATAAGCCAGAAATGTGATGCTGGTCAGATTTTACCCGCCTTTAACCTGCTGATAACGGGAGTTCTCCCGACAACAGGCTAATACTTGCTGTTCACAATCAGAGAGGGCACGACTCCATGAAACAGCTGACCAGCCAGATTCATGCATTTGGCAAAGCGTTGATGATGCCAATCTCGGTCATCGCTGCCGCAGGTATCTTCCTTGGGCTGGCGGCGGCCATGCAGAACCCGGCGGTCACCGGCGATGCCTTTGCGCAGATGCAGGTACCGCAGTTAATTATCGGCTTTATTCGCAAGGTTGCCGGAGCGCTATTCGCTAATCTGCCGGTCTTCTTTGCGGTAGCGAGTGCCATCGGACTGGCGAAAGCGGAAAAACCTACCGCCGCATTTGCCGCGGTGATTGGCTATATCGTGATGAACGTCGGTATCAGCGCGACGCTGGCGGCCAAAGGGATCACCGCCGCCACCACCACGCCTGCAGCCCTGCAGCAGGCGGGCATGGACCAGACCTCCGCCATGATGACCTCGGCGGAATATATCAACATGCTTGGCGTCTTTACCTACAACATGAGCGTACTGGGCGGGGTGATTGCCGGACTGGTAACGGTGGCGCTGCACAATCGCTTTTATACCCAGCAACTGCCTACCGCGATCAGCTTCTTTGGCGGACGGCGTTTTGTGCCGATTGTGACCGTGGTCTGTCTGCCACTGATTGGGGTCTTGCTGGCGTTGATCTGGCCGACCATTGGTGACGGTATCGCCTGGATTGGACAGATGATTGGCAAAAGCGGACAGTATGGCGCTTTTCTGCTGGGAGCCTTTGAGCGCATCCTGATCCCCACCGGCCTGCATCACATCCTTAACGAAACCGTGCGTTTCACGCCTATTGGCGGCATGGCGGTGGTCGATGGTCAGACCGTGGTTGGTGCACTGAACATCTTCAACGCGTCATTGACTCATCCGGGATCGATCCCCGATGAGACGCTGCGCACCGCCACGCAGTTTCTGGCGCAGGGCAAGATTCCGGTGATGATGTTCGGCCTGCCCGCCGCGGCGCTGGCGATCTATCACACCGCCCGACCCGAGCATAAACAGCGGGTCAAAGCACTGGTCATGGCGGGGGCGCTGACCTCCTTCACCACCGGCATCACCGAACCGCTGGAGTTCTGCTTTATCTTTGTCTCGCCGGTGCTCTATCTGCTGCACGCTTTCCTGACCGGCCTGTCGTTTATGCTGATGTCGATGCTGCATCTGATGATTGGCAACGTGCAGGGCGGTGTTATCGACCTGGTGGTGTTCGGCATGCTGGGCGGGGCAAAAACCCACTGGTGGTGGACGCTGGCGCTGGGCGTGATCTATGCGCCAATCTACTACTACGCTTTCCGGCTGGTGATTACCCGGATGAATGTTGAAACGCCGGGCCGTGAATCGGAGGATGAGAAACCGCAACAGGTCGCCGCGGATGAACGGACTCAGGTGATTATCAGCGGGCTGGGCGGGCAGGCCAATATCGAGGATGTCGATTGCTGCTTTACCCGGCTGCGCGTACGGGTCAGGGAGATGAATCAGGTGGTCGATCAGACGCTGATGAGCACCGGTGCCAATGGGGTCAATCGCGTCAGCGAGCACGACATTCAGGTGATCTACGGCCCGCAGGTCGAGAAGATCGCCAACGAGGTAAAAATGGCGCTGGGCGTCGCTTAACGGCAGCCTGTTTCACTCTTCGTCACAACGCTAACCGCCGACACTCGTGGGCGGTTAGCCCCTGTTCGCCGGAGCGCTCCGCCCGCTGCCGTCCCGCTTATTGTAACTAAAAAAAGCCCAGCCCTAATGGGCCGTACCTTTCTGCCGATATAGCGACTAATCCTCTTACTTTTCGGAACACCGCGATGTCGTTAAAAAAATCCTCCCTGATTATCTTCTCCTTCCTGCTGGCGCTGTTTCTCACCAGCGTGGCAATCAGCACCTGGCTGCTGATCCAGAGCAATCACTCGCTGAATGCGGTTAACAAAGAGATCCGTGTGGTGCTCTCGGTGATTGACCCCATCAACCACAGCCGCACGCTGCGTGTGCGTCTGATGGAGTACATGAAGGAGATTGAGGGCAGTGACGCAAATAATCCCGCCACGCTGGACAGCGTTCGGACCGTGGCCGGCAAAGCGGATGCTGCATTTCAGGCCTATATGAACGCGCCGCGTCTGCCGGGCGAAGAGGCGGAAGCCGACGCCTATAGCCAGGCTTATCAGGCCTATCGTCAGCAGGGTTTACAGCCGTTGATTGAG
Organism: Pantoea sp. Ft-CA_14; assembly: GCF_024520875.1. Lineage (NCBI taxonomy): Bacteria > Pseudomonadati > Pseudomonadota > Gammaproteobacteria > Enterobacterales > Erwiniaceae > Pantoea > Pantoea sp. Ft-CA_14. Next base: position 99,549 of record NZ_JALNPM010000009.1, read on the forward strand.
GCGGCAGAGGCGCACGATCAGGTGCGCTTTAAAAATCAGATTGCCACCGTGGTTCGCCTTGATCGACAGTATGAAATCATACTGGACCGGGTGCTGGCTCAGCATGAAACCTATGCCAAAAAGCTTAACAGCGATGCACAGAGTCACTTTACCTCCGGCATTACCCTGCTGGGGCTGTTTGGGGTGCTGTTTTTCGCCATCATCGTCGCCATTTACATCTTCATGAAGCGCTATGTGCTTTCGCCGATCAATGATGCGCAGGAACACTGCAAGCTGATTGCGGCGGGCGTCCTGGATACCACGGTGCCGGTCAAAGCCGGTTCGCGCAGTGAGATTCAGTTGCTGATGGGCTCGCTGGAGCAGATGCGCAGCGCGCTGACCGCCATTATTCTCCAGGTGCGCGATTCAACCCGCTCAGTCTCCACCGCCTCTCAGGAGATTGCGGCGGGCAACATCGATCTCGCCTCGCGAACCGAACAGCAGGCCGCCGCGCTGACGGAAACCGCTGCCAGCATGGAGCAGCTGGGCGCAACGGTGAAACAGAACACTGAAAACGTCTTTGAAGCCTGCCGCCTGACCAGTGAAGCGGTGAAAAACGCGGAAAGCGGCGAAAAGGTCTCGCAGGAAGTGGTGACATCGATGGCGCTGATTAATGCCAGCTCGAAGAAGATCGAGGAGATCACCACCGTGATCGACAGCATCGCCTTCCAGACCAATATTCTGGCGCTGAACGCGGCAGTCGAAGCCGCCAGGGCGGGTGAACAGGGTCGCGGTTTTGCGGTGGTGGCAGGGGAAGTCCGTAATCTGGCCCAGCGCAGCGCTACCGCAGCCAAAGAGATTGAGGGGCTGATTGCGGAATCTGTTTCGATCATCCACGCCGGTTCCGATCAGGTCAGCCGGACCGGTGAGGCGATGAGCGCCATTATCTCCTCTGTCAGCCGCGTGAATCTGCTGATGGAGCACATCTCAACCGCTTCTGATGAACAGAGTCGCGGTATCGGTCAGATTGAGCAGGCGGTTACCGAGATGGACAGCGTCACACAGCAGAACTCGGCGCTGGTGCAGGAGTCTGCCGCGGCATCTGCCTCGCTGGAAGAGCAGGTGCAGTATCTGACGCAGTCGGTCTCCACCTTCCGTCTGGCAAACAGTTAATCAGGGCTCTCCGCGCTGAGTTTATGCAGCGCGGAGTCCGGAGCCCCGATGCTGAGTAATGCCCGGCAGAGAAGGGAGAGTTTGATTCAGTGCCTTGTGGCGCAGGGCTAATCGGCGGATTATAAGGCTTTCCAGTAAATATGGGGTGGTCATGCTAATCAGCACGGAAAGTGCCCGCAGCAACAGCGCGGATACCCGACTGGCCTGCACGCTTGCCGCTGCCGCAGGCGCACTGAATACCGCAGCCTTTGAGATCGTCGGTTTTTTTTCAGCCAACATGACCGGGAATGTCTCGCTGCTGTCCGATCACCTGGCAAAAGCGAATCTGGGGCCTGGCCTGTTTTTTCTGTCGATCGTTCTTCTGTTTATTGCGGGTTCCATGTTTTCAACGCTGATCATTAATGCCGGGCACCGCAGAAATATCCGCACCATCTATGCCTTTGTCATCCTGATTGAGGGCAGCGCGCTGATTGCACTGGGGGTGATTGAAAATCACTTTCCGCCGCAGTCGCCCGGTGTGGTGTTAATTATGAGCCTGAGCTTTTTAATGGGGTTGCAGAATGCGGTGGTGACGCGTATCTCCAATGCCCGCGTTCGCACTACCCATATCTCCGGCACGGCGACCGATATCGGGATTGAGCTGGCAATGCTGTTTGAGGTGCTGCGGCGCACAGCGTCACCGAAAGAGGCACCGCTCTATCTGAGTCGGCTGCGACTGCACTGTCTGACCCTGCTTTCTTTCCTTGCAGGAGGGATAGCCGGAATCGGGCTTTACCGGCTGCTTAGCTACGATTTCCTGCTGCCAGTGGGGTTCGGGTTAATCTGTCTGGCGCTGAATGCCATCTTTACTAAGCCAGCAAAACAACAGGGCGCGATGATTTAAGTGCGCTACCCTCACTGATGCGTAAACCAGGGCGGCGCGGAGTCCTGATTTCATCGATCCGCCTGTGCAAATGAACCGTGCGGTTAAAACATCCGAGCCTGCGCGGGGTAACATTCAGCCTTATACTCTGGTTGATCCTGCGAACGAGACAGTAATGCGAACAGCCTTCAACCTGCTGATGGATAATTAACATCGACATTAAACAACTCATTTACTTGTGTAACCTGGAACGTGAACGCCATTTCGGGCGGGCCGCGGAAGCCAGTTTTGTTACACAGCCAACCCTCTCTATGCGCCTGAAAAATCTTGAGCGCGAGCTGGGCCTGCCGCTGATTAACCGCAGCAATAACTTTGCCGGATTTACCCCAGAGGGCGACCGTGTGCTGGCATGGGCGCGGGAAATCGTTTCGGTCTATCAGGGGCTGAAGCTGGAAGTGGAATCGCTGAAGCATGGGGTAAACGGTACGCTGCGGGTTGGCGTGGTGCCGCAGTGCAGCATGGCACTGCCGCTGCTGCTGAAAGCGGTGCAGGCGCGTTATCCTCAGCTCGACTATCGCATTGCGGTACTCAGTGCTGACCAGTTGCTGGAAGCGCTCAACAGCCACACCGTGGATGTCGGGATCGGTTTTTTCGAGATGGCAACCCTGCGTGAACTCCATTTTCAGACCGAGATGCTGGCAGATCGGGGCGTTGAAGCCATATTCCATCCCGACCATTTCCCTGAGCTGGTGGGGGAAACCGCGCTGACGCTTGATGAAGTGGCACAACAGCCGCTCTGCCTGGCGGAGCCGACGCGTTATTTCCGGCGTTATCTTGATATGGCTTTTCGCGAGGCGGCGCTGGTACCCCGGGTGATCGTGGAGAGCGCCTCTGTCATGCAGCTGATGCAGTGCGCGCAGGTCGGCCTCGGGCTGCTGGTGTCGCCGGTCGGTCATCTGCTGTCCGCTTCATTACAGGGGCTGCAGCAGCGCGCTATTACGCTGCCGCCGATGGCGCGCCAGGCGGCGCTGGTCATCGCTGAGCCTGGCCGTGCTACACCGCTGGCACAGCACTTTTTCGACGAAGCGCGCGGTCTGCTGCCGGTTTAACGCGGTTACTGCGATTCGCCCAGGGCGTAAAACAGGCGGCTGTTCCAGTTGCCTATGGCGACACTCTGTATCAGCGCGAACAGCGCATCAGCCTCCCAGCCCGCCTCCATCAGCGGTTGCAGGTGAGCCGCGCTGAATCGCTCGGGCGAGCGGGTCAGTTGTGCCGCCAGCGCAATAATCTGCTGCTCTTCCTCTTTTGCCGCCGCGTCATCCACGCCCTCAATTAACATCTCATTTCCGGCCAGCAGCCGGAACGCCCAGCGACTGCCCAGAATACGGGCGGCCGTCGCTTCTGCCAGAGTATTGTCCTGAGTGAGATGCTGACGCAGTTGCGCCCAGCCATAGAGCACTGAGGGATCGTGTGCCAGCAGCCATACCGCGTCCTGCATTCCCGGCAGCGACTGACAGCGGGTAATGGCAGCGAGCTGCTCAGCACTGGCATACCGCAACTCCAGCGGTTTCAGCACCGGCTGCCAGCGGGCAGGATGATCAAAACCTGTGGCCTCAGCATCCGGTGGTGCAGTGCTGCCGGGCAGCCAGCGTACCGGCTGTGCCTGCAGCGCCTGTAAACCGGCGACCACCCGCGCCTGATAACTGACAAAGCCGATCACCTGATTCAGCGTCACAATATCGGGCTCTGTCAGGCCGACCGCATCCAGAGCGGTGATTGCGCTGGCGCTGATCAGCTCAGGCTGCATCGCCAGCTGGCGTGCATACTGCGTAATCTGGGTGAGGCGATTATTACTTTCACGTGAGGAGTCGGGCCCGGGCAACGGATTGAGGCGGGCAGAGTAGTGATTACACAGCCGCTGTACACCCGCCACCTGCGCCACCGTCAGCGCCGTGCTGAGGCGATCGTAAAGCGTTAAGGTGTGCGTAAGCGTGGTGACGACACGGTCGGGGAACAGCAGTTGTGCCAGATCGCGCGCAGCCAGCAGGGCGGGCTGATTGGTGCGCAGCAGTGACTGCACCACGTTGTCATCGGCGTAACATCCCAGCAAAAAACGGTCATCAATATGGGCGGCCTCGGGCACCAGCGGTGCGGCCTGTGAGGTACGTGGACTGGTCTGGCTCTCGTAAAACCAGTGGTTATGGCCCGGATAGCGGCGTTGTTCCATGATCAATCCTTTTGCAAATTCGGGTTCGGTATGCAGGCGGCAGAATCTGAAAATGTGCATAAACCGAAGGGCAGGCTTATCGTCGCTGATGGCCAGTCCGGGGCAAAAGATTGATCGGTGATAATTAATAGCGTTACGGTATAACGGCAGCAAAATCAGGCAGGAAGGGCGAGGCGGGAGCAAAGAGAAGGGCGAGCCAGGCTCGCCCTTGCAGAACTTATTTCAGTTCCAGTTCGTTCATTGCGGCGATGCTGAAGCCGCCATCAACGTGTACCACTTCACCGGTGATGCCGCCAGCCAGGTCAGAGCAGAGGAATGCTGCTGAGTTGCCGACATCTTCGATGGTAACGGTACGGCGAATCGGGGTGACCGCTTCGCAGTGTGCCAGCATCTTACGGAAATCTTTGATGCCTGATGCTGCCAGGGTGCGGATTGGACCGGCAGAAACGGCGTTAACACGCACGCCTTCCGGGCCCATGGCGTTTGCCATGTAGCGCACGTTGGCTTCCAGCGACGCTTTCGCCAGACCCATCACGTTGTAGTTCGGGATCGCGCGCTCAGCACCCAGGTAAGAGAGGGTCAGCAGCGCAGAGTGTGGATTCAGCATCTCGCGGCACTCTTTGGCCATCGCGACGAAGCTGTAAGCACTGATGTCATGCGCGATTTTAAAGCCTTCGCGGGTAACGGCGTTCACGTAGTCGCCAACCAGCTGCTCGCCAGGGGCGAAACCGATAGAGTGAACGAAACCGTCAAATTTCGGCCAGGTTTTTGCCAGTTCAGTGAACAGAGATTTGATGCTCTCATCTTCGGCTACGTCACATGGCAGCACGATGTCTGAACCCAAATCTTTGGCAAACTCTTCCACACGACCTTTTAATTTGTCGTTCTGGTAGGTGAAAGCCAGTTCTGCGCCCTGTTTGTGCATCGCCTGTGCAATACCGTAGGCGATGGAAAGTTTACTGGCAACGCCAGTAATCAGAATGCGCTTACCGGAAAGAAAACCCATAGCTGTAATCCTTATGGTCATTGTAGTTGGCGGCCGCATGATTAAAAAGTGAGCGACCGACGTTAATCGACGTGCGGATTCTAGCACGTCTCTCATAAATCAGGTAAATCGGCCCGCAATTTCCGCGATATGCAGCAAAAATCAACGCTCTCGCCGCCAGGCTTCAGCACTCAATGCTTCGCCAAAGTGGCTGCTGATCAGTCGTCGGGTCAGATCGTGTAGCGGGGAGGCCAGTACATCAGCGGTGCCGCCGCGCTCGACCACTTCGCCCTGATGCATCACCAGCACCTTATCGCTGATGTGCTTCATCATCCCCAGATGCTGGGTAACATAAATGTATGCGATACCATGCTTCTCCTGCAGTTCCAGCATCAGATTCACCAGCTGGGAACGCATGGTCATATCCAGCGAGGCCAGCGCTTCATCGGCCACAATCACTTTGGGTTGCAAAATCAACGCGCGGGCCAGCCCCAGACGCTGCTTCTGACCGGGTGCCAGCATGTGCGGATAATAGCCGGCGTGATCGCGCAGTAATCCCACCTGACGCAGGGTGGCGATAATGCGCTTTTCGCGATCCTCCGCGCTGAGATCGGTATTAAGCCGCAGCGGGAACTCCAGGATCTGACTGATGCGCTGACGCGGATTCAGTGAGGTTGAGGGATCCTGGAAAATCATGCGGATGCGCTGACTGCGATAGCCATAATCGCCGAAGGTCAGCGGATGATCGTCTATCAGAATCTCACCTTCGGTAGGGGCGACCATACCGCTGAGCATCTTCGCCAGCGTGGACTTGCCGGAGCCGTTTTCGCCAATAATCGCCAGCGTCTGCCTCTCGCGTAGGGTAAAACTGACCGACTTCACCGCCTCAACGTGCTGACGGCGGAACAGGCCGGTGCGATAGCGAAAGGTTTTACTCAGGTTGCGCACTTCCAGCAGGGTCTCCATGCTACTGGCCCTCCATATTCAGCGGGAAATGACAGGCATAAAGATGCGTTTTGCTGCCGGTAAGCCGTGGCGTTTCAATACATTTGCGCTGCGCATAAGGGCAACGTGGCCCCAGACGACAACCAATCGGCAGGCTCTCCAGCGACGGGATCGCTCCTGACAAAGTATTGAGACGGCTTTTGTGCGGCAGGGATCGTCCAAAATCGGGCATCGCCCGAATCAGCGCCTGAGTATAAGGATGGTGCGGCGTACTCATTAAATCTTCGCTCTGGGCGGTTTCTACCGTCTGACCACAGTACATCACGTTGATACGGTCCGCCCACTGGCTCATGGTGCGCAGGTCATGACTGATCAACAGAATGGTGGTGTTGTTGTTCTGGTTCAGACGGCTCAGCAGGCGGAAAATCTGCGCCTGCGTAGTGGGTTCCATGGCATTCGTCGGCTCATCGGCAATCAGCAGACGCGGCTGATTAGCCAGCGCAATCGCGATCATGACTTTCTGGCATTCGCCTTCGGTCAGCTCATAGGGGAAGCTGCGCATAATATCTTTGTGATCTTTAATGCCGACGCGATGCAGCAGTTCGATGGCGCGGGTTTTGCGCCAGAACCAGAAGCGTTTCAGCCACGGACCTTTATACGTCCAGCGCGGGATCACCTGCATCAGCTGACGACCGATGCTTTCAGAGGGATCCAGACAGGATTGCGGCTCCTGAAAAATCATCGAGACGTTATGTCCGATAATGCGGCGGCGCTCGCGCGACGACAGGCGCAGCAGGTCGACATCATCAAATACCATGCGATCGGCGGTGACACGCCAGTTATCGTTAGTTACGCCGCAGATCGCCTTGGCAACCAGACTCTTACCGGAGCCGGACTCACCGACCAGGCCACGGATTTCACCTTCGCCCAGCGTCAGATTGACGCGATCGACCGCTTTGACCGGCCCGTCAGCGGTCATAAATTCAATGGTCAGATTACGGATATCGAGTAACGGCATTTATTCCACTCCCGCTTCGACGGCGCGACGGATGCCGTCACCGAGCAGGTTAACAATTAATACGCTGACCATCAGTGCCACACCCGGCAGCATAACGGTCCAGGGGGCGACGTAGATCAGCTCCAGCGAATCACCCAGCATCGCTCCCCATTCGGGCGAAGGTAGCTGCGCGCCCAGGTCGAGAAATCCGAGTGCGGCAATATCCAGAATCGCCATCGACAGCGCGCGGGTAATTTCGGTGATCAGCAACGGTAAAATGTTAGGCAAAATGGCGTAGCGCAGGATGTTGCGGCCTCTGGCACCGTCCAGACGTGCCGCCACCACATACTCTTTTTCCAGCTCATCATGCACGGCACTGTAAATCTCGCGCACCAGACGTGGAATCAGCGCCAGCCAGACCGCCAGCAATGCATGCTCGAGTCGTGGTCCGAGAAACGCCACCACGATAATCGCCAGTAACAGCGACGGAATAGAGAGCAGGGTGTCCAGAACGTGGTTCATCACCGCCGAGCGTATGCCATGCGTCATGCCCGCCAGTACGCCCAGCACCAGCGCGCCGAGCGTGGCGAACAGTGTCACCAGAATCGCCGAACCCACCGTCGGGCCCGCACCGCTCAGCAGGCGGCTCAGCACATCCCGACCCAGATCGTCAGTGCCGAGAAAGAAGGAGACATCGCCGTAGTGTGACCAGGACGGCGGCAGCAACTGATAACCCAGGAACTGCTGATCGATATCGTATGGCGCTATCAGCCCGCCAAACAGACAGAGCAGCAGCAGTGCGCCAAAGCCATACAGCCCGACCATCGAAATCGGGTTGCCATAGAAATGGTGCCAGCTCTGACGAAACGCGCTGGGCAGGCGTTTTTCGGCGTAAATATTATCGGAGGGCATACGCTTTCACTTTATTGTGCTTGAGTTCGGACAACATTTCTTTATAAAAATTACTCATATCAGAGGGTTATCCTGAGGACATGCTTTATGTTTCTTTATCATGGCTGACTCTGAGTAGCGTTAATTTATGTGTTTTGTGTACGCCTCTGCGTAGACGTAAAGAAGCAAAGAAGATGTACACATTGCAGACAGACACTAAGCTCAGGAAAGCGCTGGGTAAGCGCCGCGACAAAGCAGAGGTTATCTTCAACTCGTCCGGACTGAATGTCAGGCTCTCCATTCGAGGCGGCGTGACATTTTTCTACCGTTATCGCTGGGAGGGTTAACCCGTCAGCTGTCTACAGGGGATTATCCGTCGATATCCCTGTTACAGGCAAGGAAACGGCGTCAGCAATTTCGGCTCTGGATTGCAAAGGGTTATGATCCGCGTCGGCATATCATCCTGAACAGCCTGAAAAAAGTTATATTCACCTCCGGATAACAGGCAATAAAAACCGCCCTGTTGGGCGGCGGATTAGATCTTAGCGGAGGCTACGCTGGCCGGACCCTGGCCTTTGTCGGGTGTCCATCAGGCCCATCGTCATGGGTGTGGTCAGGATCCGGCTCAATGATCACGATATAATCTTTACCTATCCCATCGCGCGTTAACGTCACTAAATCTCCGGCAACAGGTTTGGTGTCAAACTCATGTTCCTCTTCAACGCCGGTATCTTCAAAAATTACAGCGAATTTCATTTTTCGTCCTCTTTCTGATAAACCGCGTCGTTACCGCGAGGTTTGTTGCTGACGCTTACATAAAGAATTTTAGCCTATCCTGAAAATATCAGGCATCTCAGTGGATTACTTCATGCCGATATTATGCGCGATTACCGGCTGGCTTCAGGTGTCCCGGTGTTCAGACCGCTGTGGACGCATACCCGCCTGGCGATTTCAGGTGCAGATGCTATGCGCGAATGGCTCACTACTGAAACCCTGCCGTAACCCGCACCGGAAATCGTTCATGATGCTGCATGAGTAATACACCGTAGATCATCCACGGAAGACGGATAATCCAACACCTAAGACGTTCGCCTCAACAGAGATCACTTTTTGTGCAACGTTGACAGATTCTTCATCATTTCCTGATTGTTCATTGATGACTTTAGGGGATAGTCTCGTGCTGAGATAGAGCCTTTTACTAAAGGAGATAAATCGGTGACGAGAATAAAATGAAAGGAGCTTAGACAAGGGAATTGCAAACGATCAATATAGAATTAAATTTTGTGTGATAATGGATTTGAATTAAAAGAGACCGCAAAAAACGCAAAAGGGGGATGGCATGACAGATAAAAACTTCTTTAATGAATTAATAAAATGGATTGATGATCATGCGGATGAAAAAATAAGCCTGGATAAAGTTGCTAAAAAAAGTGGATATTCAAAATGGCACCTTAACAGAATGTTCACAAAACATTGCGGAGTCAGCCTCGGGAAATATATTAATAACACCAGAATGCAGGCGGCCTCGCTGAGTTTAAGGTTTACTGAAGCCACTATTGCAGAGGTAGCTGATCAGTTCAACTACGACTCACAGCAAACGTTCACGCGCGCCTTCTCGCGACATTTTGGTATGCCTCCTGGCATCTGGCGAGTCACTGATGCTGCAAAAAAAAATCAGATAAAAACTCTCTCTGCTTCCCCAGCGATGACACCATTTTCAGGCAGAGGTTAATAGCTTACGTAATGCCGTAGGTTTACCGGATTGTATCCGCAGAAAATTATTATCTACAGGACGGCGGGGAAGGACAGTGATGCATAAAAATTAAAACCGGCCCTGAGATTAAACGTTTTTTTTAACACCCTTCATTGATGCCTGGCATTTCAGGATTCGGCGGTTTTGTGCTTATTTCCAGCCGCTCCGATGCAGAAAATAAGCCAGCCTCTCCTGAAAGATTAAAAAATTGTTTTTCCCGTGGAGTGCGCATCCGCCCAGCGAAGCTTATACGTCCATTCTTTATCAAGTGAACCGATTGAAAGCCTCATCTCTTTGCCCGTCTGCTTACAGTAGTCCCTTGCCGCACCAATGTTTTTCCACATAAGTAAACTACCCGGACTAAGGTCCGAATATTTCATGTTAACGCCGCCGTTTGGCACATCAAAATAGATAATGTGTTCACTCTCAGCCATGAAGAGCAGATCCATCGCGCAGGGCTCGTTCCCTACAAAAAGAATATAGCCGAAGAGCATCCTTTTCATGGCATTGATAAGCGTGATCAGGTTCTCCCTGGAATAACAGGTTACGCTGTCAGAAAAACGAGATTTAAAAAGGAAGATATAATAGTCTGCCAGCTCTTCAGGGCTGAATTGATTCATATCACAGCAGCGGCCACCCGCACGTATGAACCGGTTGTATTCGTTGCGGCGATTTTTTTCTGTTTTAACTGAATAGCTCTTTTTTACAAAGCATACTTTATTTTTTCGGGCAAAAGAAAAGTTAATGTTTATGAAGTTGTGCTTGTTGAAATGTGACATTTTATTGGTTCTTTCAGGGAAAAGCATCGTGGTATTTTTAGCCGCCGGCACCATGATCTCATCATAAGATAGCGGAAATTTTTTCCATTGATCGACACCTATCCGTGAATGATCCAGCAGGGCATACGCGGCAATATAGCCACCTTGCTTTTCTTTATGAAAATACGTTGCCTCATGACCTGTGCGAGATGAGAAAAACCTGATCACGTCAGGATGCATATTAACACTCCCGCCAAAACGGTAAAACAGTGCTCATAAATGCCAGCGTCGGATTTTTCCCAGCCGTAAAGCATTCTTTTGAAGTGGCTCATATAAAATGTTAAACCTGATAGTTGTTCTTATAAATCGAGTTAAAAAGATGGCTCCTGAATGTCAGCCACCCTATGCTATTTTTTCCTGTCACTAATTCCGGACAGATGGTCTCTGCTGTGACATTTTAATCAGGGCATTATGTATTTTTTTTATCAACGTAAAGGCAAGGAAATATCAAGAATCTATCAAGCGATGTCGTTTTATTGCTTTATATTTGTGAGGACTGCCTGACATTTATGTCAAGTTTATCTGAGTCACCCGCATAATAGCCTGACCGGGTGACTTCATTCTCTTTCAAACAATCCGCTGGCTCTGCTCCCGGCGATGCTTGTGATAATCCTCATCACACTCGCTTGAACAGAAAGCAGTTTCAGCCACTACGGGCTCATCTTTACACCAGATGCATAAGCCGTTCGGGCTTCTAAGTTTGGCCTTACGAGCTGCCAGAGAGGCAGCGAGATGCGCTTCTTCACGCTCCTGTGCCAGATCAACTTCATCCATAAATGTTCATCTCCTCATTAATTTTTACGCTTCGAACTTAAATCGGTTTCTGCAGGAACAATATTCGTGTACATCAATGCCTGCTTGCAGCACGACTTCTGAAAGACAAAAGTCATATGTTTATTCTATGTTTTGCCTTAGCGCCCTTAGCGCCCTGAGCGTTAGCGGAGGGCATACCATTCCTTATGTTTCAGCGGATTCATGGCCGCACCAATCACGTCAGAAATCACATTGACCAGAATCACCAGCCCGCCAATCACCATCACGCCAGCGGAGATCGCCGCGTAATCCTGCTGGCGAATCGCGTTGATCAGCCAGCGCCCCAGACCCGGCCAGTTAAAGACCATCTCGGTGATCATCGCCAGCGTCAGCATGGTGGAAAATTGCAGACCCAGACGCGGGATCACCGGCGGCAGCGCATTATGCAGCACGTGGCGGCGGATCACGGTAAACGGCGAAAGACCCCGCGTGGCCGCCGCTTTGACATAATTTTTGTCCATCACGTCGCTGGTGCTGTTGCGCAGCAGGCGGATCACTTCCGTCGTCGGCGCCATCGCCAGCACCAGCACCGGTAAAATAAGGTGGTTCAGGACGCTGATTATCATCTCATGTCGCCAGGGCGAAGGACTCATCCAGGCATCAATCAGCGCAAAGCCAGTGACACTCTGCACCGGATAGAGCAGGTCGTGACGACCGGACACCGGCAGCCAGCCCAGCGTCAGCGAGAAGAACAGCGTCAGCAGTAGCGCCAGCCAGAAAATTGGCGCAGAGAAGCCAATCAGCGCCAGCGCACTGATGGTTTTGTCCTGCCATTTATTGCGCATCACGCCGGCACAGATCCCCAGCGGGATCCCGACCAGCAGCGCGAACAGAAACGCCAGGATGCACAACTCCATGGTGGCCGGGAAAACTTCACGCAATTGCAGGCCAATCTCCTGACCGTTGGTGCTGGAGACGCCGAAATCAAACTGCAGCATCCCTTTAAACCAGAACCACCAGGCGTCCGAGAGCGCCGCGCCTTCCAGCGGGGCGTCAGGTGTAAAGTAGCTCAGACTGAAGCTCACCAGCGACAGCAGAAACAGGGTAATGATCAGTAGCAGCAGGCGCCGCAAAATATAGATAATCACTTACTTTTCCTTATCGCTTTCACGATAAACCCCGGCAAACGAGGCGTTGCCAAACGGACTCAGGACCAGCCCTTTAATATCATGACGAAACGCCTGCAGTCGTAGCGAGGATGCCAGCGGCAGCACCGGCAACTCCTGCGCCAGAATCTGCTGCGCTTTGTCATAACTGTCGATGCGGCCAGAGAGTTGTTGTGATAACAGCGCATTCTGCAGCGTTTCGTCAAAGGCCGGCGAGCACCAGTGCGCGTAATTGGTCTGCGAGCGAATCGCCGCACAACTGAGCAGCGGCCGGAAGAAACTGTCTGGATCGTTACTGTCGGTGGCCCAGCCTGACAGTGTCAGATCATGATTCATCGCCATCAGCTGCGCCTCCTGAAAACGGCCCTCAACCGGCACAATGGTCAGCCGGACGCCGACCTGCGCCAGATCCGCCTGCAACAGTTCGGCGGTTTTCAGCGGGCTGGGATTCCACGACTGCGACGCGGCAGGCACCACCAGCCGCAGATGCAGATCGCTGATGCCCAGAGCCGCCAGTGCGGCACGGGACTTCTCCGGATCATAGCTGGTGATGCGCGCATCATTATCATATGCCCATGAGGCGCGAGGTAATATCGAGGCGGCGGTTTCGGCGGTGCCGTAATAGATCGACTCCATCAACCGCTCATTGTTGATCGCCAGCGCCAGCGCGTGACGCACCTCAGGGCGGTCGAGCGGCGGCTTGCGGGTATTAAAGGCCAGATAGGCGATGTTCATGCCGGGACGCAGCGTCATCCGCAGGCGCGGATCATCGCGCAGGATGGTGAGCTGGCTGGCTGCGGGATAGGCAAGCACGTCACATTCACCGGTCAGAAGCTTGGAAAGCCGCCCGGTGCCGCCCGAGCCGAGATCGATCACCGCCTGTTGCAGACGCGGCACCCCTTTCCAGTAGTGAGGATTGCGCGCCAGGCGGATGTACTGACCGGTACGGTATTCACTGAGCTGATAAGGACCGGTGCCAACCGGTTGTCTGTCCATCTCTTCCTGCCGGCCCTGCGCGGTAAGCTGGTCGGCATACTCTTTCGACAGCACTGGTGCATAGTGGGTCGCCATGTGCCACAGGAACGACGCATCCGGGCTGTTTAACCTGAACTCAACCGTTCTGTTATCGATTTTCTTCACGCTCTGCACGGAGTCTGAAAATTGCAGACTGTCAAAGTAGGGATAGTTGCCGCCATTGACGTTGTGCCAGGGGTGATTGCGGTCAAACATCCGGGCGAAGCTGAAAACGACATCGTCGGCGTTCAGCGCCCGGGTGGGGCGGAACTGATTCGTCTGCTGAAACTGCACGCCGCTGCGCAGATGAAAGCGATACGTTGCGCCGTTATCGCGCACTTCCCAGCTGGACGCCAGATCGGGCTTGAGACGATAGGTGTAAGGATCGACATCCAGCAGGCGGTCATAGAGTTGTGCCGCCAGAGTATCGACAGTCAGCCCGCTGCTGGCCATCTGCGGATTAAAGGTGTTCAGCGTCCCGCTGACGCAATAGACGAAGCCGGTCTGGCGGATATCACCCGCAGGCGCTGACCACGCAGGGGCACTCAACACGCTGAGACTCAGCAACAGCGAACATATTAGTTTTGACATAGAACTCAACGATTTTGAGGCATTAAACAGAGTGTATCGCAAAGCGGGCATTGTCCCAAAACCTGCAACCGCTGCCAGACTGATTTTCATCATCGCGGCGGTAAAAAGAGCGTACAGAAGGTGTGGTAATGAGAAAAATTCTCAATAACTTGTTTACAGATGATAATAAGAATGATTATTATTCATCTGCGCTTCGACGGTAGCTCTGCCGAAGAAGAGCACGACATTGCTCACATTGCTTCCAGTATCGTTGCCCGCCTGTTGGCGGGCTTTTTTTTGGCTTTTGCAGAGTGGCATGTCTGCCTGGACGGGGAAGGGATTGCAAGCAAAGGGGATCAAAGTGGTGAAGCGGTGAGGAAGACCGGGACGGAATAGGGCTCCTCGTTGATGCGAATACCAGGCAAATTGTGGAAAGCGAAAATCTCGCCGTTTATCGTCAAATATACCGCCTTATCACGAACCCGAGGAAAGACGTCACCATCTGAGGTGATCAGGAAAGGCTTTACGTCGTCGTTCAGACTTTCTTTAAAAGATTCATCGCTTCGGGATGCATCATAAAGATAAAAACGGTATGAGAAGGCAGTTGTGGCACCCGCACTGGCTTCGGTGATGTAAAGGTTAATCCGGCTGCTGACGTTAACTTTCCTGATGATCGACTGTTCAAGCGGTGATATCTGCGAAAGTCGCCAGCCTGCAAAGACAATAGTCATCAGCATCAGAACCAGCGTGCGCTTTTTAAAAACCGGAACGTTTTGCATAATCTATCCCTGCTCTTATCCAGTATTGATCGTCAGGGTCATCTCCAAAAGGCGCTGCGCCATACCAGACATCAAATTCCTCTCTGCGGGTTCCGGCCCGGTTTTGCGCCCAACCGGCTGCGCGAAGAAGAACAGCGTCTTTTATTCCAGCGGCATGCCCCACAGCACCATAATGAAAATTACCAAAATGTTCATATTGGCTCCCATGTTGAAATTTATAATCCCATGGGCCATGTCCTTTAACCTGGTTATAAAACCAGACATATGTCAGGGCTGAGGGTCCCCTGTGAAAACGTGCAACCATCATATTGTTTATCAACGAAACTCCAGCTGGAGTAAATGATAGAATATCATAAGGAGGAGAGGGAGATGCCGCTAAGGCAGGATATCTCATGATTTATGCCTTTTCATTCCAGCTATCTGAAAAAATAATGTTACCATCACAATGCTTCCAGGTTATTTTCTCGTAAGCAAACTCAACGCATTCAAGATGATTATGTTTTTCTTTTTCAGGGTCTTTAGTGTCATGCATAATAGGCGAAATACCGACAATTCTGACATTTTCAAGTAGTATGTTGAAGTATTCTTCTTCCTGACCTGCGTAGTTGATATTGTACCATCTGAACTCGGCTGACCTTAATGTTTGTCCAGTTGCCACTGCTTTATAAAGGTAGGGCGAAGATGAATCGAATTCTTTTTGAACGATGATGGGTGCATGTTTTCTTGTCCCTGTGGGTTTGCCTGTCATAGAATCAGTCGGCAGTCTTAAGTTATGAGAAAAACCCGTAACTTCAATACTTCCCTCTCGGTCTTTAACATCTACTGAACCATTGATGCTCGCACCACCATCATCTTTCAGCCAAAGATATGCTGGAATAGCCATATTAAAAATCCTTTAATGGGTTAAGTTATATTCCTTTTGGAGGATAGTTAATGCTGGCTTCGCATAAACCTCAAGTGCATATTAAAAAAATCGAAGGCATAATGATAAAGATCAATATTTAATAATTTCATATGTAATGGCTGGGGTCTTTCCACACCATGGTTATGTAGTGCGAAATGGATTATTCAATTAATTGCTGTAAATCTGATTAAAAAGCCACTTCAACTATTAATGGGTATTGGTATCATTAATTTAGTTAAGATTCAAACTCAGAAGAGTAAATCATGTAATCCCTTGAATTATAGATTGTGTTTATATCCGCATGCATTCGATGTATCTGACGCTGGAAAGTGTAATATCGCGCTTAACTTTTACAAAAACGCAGGTACTATAAGCTCATCTTCTGGTCACCCACTTCCTGGCAATGAATAAATTCCAAAAAAACGTTCAGGCTTTTCAGCATACATCCTTTCGCTATCTCTTTTTTGGACGCCTGTTCACCGTGCTGGGCAATGGGATTGCACCCATTGCGCTAGCTTTTGCGGTACTGGATATTGGCGGGTCTGCTTCTGATTTAGGGATAGTGGTTGCGTCCCGTTCACTGTGTAACGTGCTTTTCCTGCTGGTGGGCGGTGTTGTCGCCGATCGCTACTCACGCAGTCGGGTATTAGTTTCATCGGCAGTAGTTGCCGCTGTTTCTCAGGCTATCGTCGCCTGGTCTGTGCTTGATGGCTCAGCAACCGTCATTAGCCTGACTTTGCTGGGTGCTTTGAATGGTGCGGCGGCAGGCATCGCACTGCCTGCATCGTCTGCGCTGGTTCCGCAGGTAGTTCCTGCAACGGATTTGCGTCAGGCTAACGCGTTAATTCAGCTCGGGATTTATGGCGGTACGGTAATGGGGGCATCGCTGGGGGGAATTATCACCAGCGCTGTCGGGCCGGGCTGGGGGCTGGCAATTGATGCGATGGGTTTTGCCGTTTCCGCGCCGCTCTATTTCCTGATCCGTGTGAAATCGAGTAAAGCCGCGGCTTCGCAAGGCAATATCCTGCGCGATATCAAAGAAGGCTGGGCAGAGTTCGCCGGACGAAGCTGGATTTGGTCGATAGTCCTTCAGTTCGCCATTATCAACGTCGCTTTTAATGGCATTGTGGTGGTACTTGGCCCGATGATTGCCGACGCCTCTTTCGGACGGGCGCGATGGGGAATAATTGTGGCCGCCCATAGCGCGGGTTTAATTGCAGGTTCATTTCTGGCTATGAAATGGCATCCACGTCGTGATCTCTTGATTGGCGCGATGCTGGCAGGTCTTTACGCACTCCCAATATTTATGCTGAGCCAGAATGCGTCAGCAGCACTGCTGATAGTAGGGTTCTTCATTGCTGGCATGTCATTGGGCCTGTTCGGCGTAACCTGGGCGCACTCATTACAGACTCATATCCCACCGGATAAGCTGGCTCGCGTGTACGCTTATGATGCGATGGGTTCCTTTATCGCCATTCCCTTTGGACAACTGGTCGCGGGTCCGCTGGCAACACACTTTGGTATGAGTGCTGTATTGCTGATGTCAGCACTGGCCGTGGTGATGGCTACCGCTGGCGTCGGTCTGGTTCCTGCCATCAGGCAACCTGAAAAAATGGGGACTAAGTCGCACAACACATAATGGATAGGTGGCTCAACGTGAAAAACAGCCCGGTTTATACCGGGTTGTTAATTCACAAAGCAGAGAAAAATCATAGGTTGGGGCGGCGTTAATTAACTCTCTGCTTTTATATCGTGCTTCTTCATCATTGCGCGCAACTGATGATAGGTGACGCCTAATAAGCCAGCCGCACGGCGTTGGTTATAACGTGCCTGTTGCAGGCTGGCTTCTACCAGATCCCGCTCCTGCTGATTCTGCCATTGACGCAGATCCAGCGGCAGGGCAGGCAGCGCGCTGCTATCCGCCTCCTGACTGGTCCGGATGACAGCAATCGGTTCAGGGCGTGAAGCAAACGGGTTGATAATCACATTATCCAGAGGCTGCTCGCTGCTGTTATGACGATAGACCGAGCGCTCCACCACATTTTTAAGTTCGCGAACGTTGCCGGGCCAGTGGTAATCAAGCAGAGCCTGCTGTGCCCGTGGGGTAAAGCCGGGAAAAAGTAACAGGCCGAGCTCGCGACACATCTGGATAGCGAAATGATCGGCCATCACCAGTATATCGCTGCGTCGTTCGCGCAGTGGCGGTAACTGCACCACATCAAAGGCCAGACGATCCAGCAAATCGGCGCGGAATTTTCCCGCTGCCGCCAGCGCGGGCAGGTCTTCGTTGGTCGCACAGACCAGTCGCACATTTACCTGCAGGGAGTGATTGCCGCCGACCCGCTCCAGCTGTCCATATTCAATTACCCTGAGCAGCTTTTCCTGAACCAGCATCGGTGCCGTTGCCAGCTCATCCAGGAACAGCGTGCCGCCGTCAGCACGTTCAAAACGGCCAAGATGGCGCTTCTGCGCGCCGGTAAAGGCGCCAGCCTCATGACCAAACAGTTCAGAATCGAGCAGATTTTCATTCAGCGCGGCACAGTTCAGCGAGATAAACGGCCCCTGCCAGCGGTCAGAGAGATAGTGCAGTCGGCTGGCGATCAGCTCTTTGCCCGTTCCACGCTCGCCAATCACCAGTACCGGTTTCTCAAGGGGAGCCAGTTTGGAAACCTGCTCCAGCACCTCAAGAAAATTGTTCGACTCCCCCAGGAGATTATCGCTAGTGCCTGTCATGATGAATTTCGCCACCCCTTAATCATTTTGACTATCTTAAAACAAGCGGGAAAGGCTGTAAAATTTAAAATATTATAAAAATCAATAAATTATAAAATTGGCACGCATTTTGTATAAACTCAGCAGGGCTTCACGTTTTAAAACATTAAAAGAGGAACATCATTATGGGTATTTTTTCTCGTTTCGCCGACATCGTTAATGCCAACATTAATTCCCTGCTGGAGCGTGCGGAAGATCCGCAGAAACTGGTCCGGCTGATGATTCAGGAAATGGAAGACACCTTAGTTGAAGTGCGCTCCACCTCTGCACGCGCACTGGCTGAAAAGAAACAGTTGTCACGCCGTATTGATCAGGCTGAGATTCAGCAGGCTGAGTGGCAGGAAAAAGCGGAGCTGGCGCTGCGCAAAGATAAAGATGATCTGGCCCGTTCGGCGCTGATTGAAAAACAGAAACTCACCGATCTTATCGCCTCCCTGAAACAGGAGGTGGGTCATGTTGAAGAGACGCTGGAGCGCATGAAAGGCGAAATCAGCGAGCTGGAGAAAAAACTGAGTGAGACACGTGCCCGCCAGCAGGCGTTGACGCTGCGTCATCAGGCGGCCTCTTCATCACGCGATGTTCGTCGTCAGCTGGACAGCGGTAAGATCGATGAAGCAATGGCCCGGTTTGAATCTTTTGAACGTCGCATCGACCATATGGAAGCGGAAGCAGAAAGCCACGGTTTTGGTAAACCAAAGACGCTGAACCAGGAGTTTACTGACCTGAAAGCGGACGATGAAATCAGCGAGCAGCTTAATGCGCTGAAAGCCAAAATGAACCGCAGTGAGTAATCATCGACGTTGCGATAAGTGATTAAGGAGAGTCAATGAGCGCACTTTTTTTCGCCATACCGTTAACGATCTTCGTGTTGTTTGTCGCACCGATCTGGTTATGGCTGCATTACAACAACAAACGCAACGGCGGTTCGGAACTGTCGCAAAGCGAAATCCAGCGCCTGCAGCGCGTGACCCAGGACGCGCAGCGGATGCGCGAACGTATTGACGCGCTGGAAGCGATTCTGGACGCAGAACATCCAAACTGGAGGCAGCCATGATTAAAGGACGCAAGTTGTGGCGCAAGCCAGATGAAGGGAAATTTATGGGTGTCTGCGCAGGCCTGGCAGAGTATCTCGATATCCCGGTTCGTCTGCTGCGTGTCATCGTGGTGTTATCACTGTTCTTTGGCCTGTTTCTCTTTACGGTGATCGCCTACTTTGTGCTGGGTTTTGTACTGGATGTGAAACCCGCCTCTGCCTCCCAGACTGAGCGCCAGCCCAGCGCCAGTGAACTGCTGGATCAGCTGGAGAGCACCCTGCAACGGGATGAGCGCAGCGTGCGCGACCTGGAACGCTATGTGACGTCTGAAACCTTCAGCGTGCGCAGCCGCTTCCGCCAGATTTGATTCTGCTACTGTTATTGCCGGGCCTGTTTCAGGCCCGTTCGCTTACTCAATGGAGGTGTTGATGTCTTTTTCGCGATCCACTGCTTTTCGTCACCGCGCGGCACCTGCATTGAAGTCGGCCGCTAAATTCATCATTATTAATGCTGTTACCTACGGTCCCGCCGGTGTCACTGGCTGGGCAGTGAAATCGGTAGCGCGACGCCCGTTACGTCTGCTGCTGGCTGTGGCGCTTGAGCCATTGCTGAAACGCGTGATGAACCGGGTGGCATCGCGCTTCATCAGGGAGAAAGATGAAAAGACTGCAAACTGAATTGATGGCGTTGATGAACCGTGGCGTTGATCGCCACCTGCGGCTGGCGGTAACCGGATTAAGCCGCAGCGGTAAAACCGCCTTCATCACCTCACTGGTTAATCAGCTTTTAACCGTTCACAGCGGCGCGCGTTTGCCGCTGTTTTCCGTGGTGCGGGATGAGCGCCTGCTAGGCGTAAAGCGGGTACCCCAGCGTGACATGGGCACGGCCCGTTTCACCTATGACGAAGGGCTGGCACAGCTCTACAGCACGCCGCCTGCCTGGCCCACACCCACCCGCGGCGTCAGCGAAATGCGACTGGCGCTGCGTTATCGTCCCAATGATTCGCTGCTGCGTCACCTGAAAGAGACTGCGACACTCTATCTGGAGATTGTCGACTATCCCGGCGAATGGCTGCTGGATCTGCCGATGCTGGCGCAGGATTATCTCGCCTGGTCCCGGCAGATGAACGGTCTGCTGCAGGGCGATCGTGCTGAGTGGGCAAAGCCCTGGCGAACCCTCTGCGAAAAACTCGACCCGCTTGCACCCGCCGATGAAACCCAGCTGGCAGAGATTGCCACTGCCTGGACCGACTATCTGCATCGCTGTAAATCTGAAGGCTTACACTTTATTCAGCCCGGTCGCTTCGTGCTGCCTGGCGATATGGCAGGCGCCCCCGCGCTGCAGTTCTTCCCCTGGCCGACGGCTGATGAAGCGCAACTCACTAAGCTGGCACAGGCGGACAAGGGCAGTAACTTCAGCATGCTGCAGCAGCGGTTTAACTACTACTGTCAGCATGTGGTGAAAGGTTTCTATAAAAATCATTTCCTGCGTTTTGACCGCCAGATTGTGCTGGTTGACTGCCTGCAACCACTTAACAGCGGACCCCAGGCGTTTAACGATATGCGGCTGGCACTGACGCAGCTGATGCAGAGTTTTCATTACGGTCAGCGAACCCTGTTTCGTCGGCTCTTTTCACCGGTAATCGACAAATTGCTGTTTGCCGCCACCAAGGCGGATCACATCACCAGCGATCAGCACGGCAATATGGTGTCACTGTTGCAGCAGCTGGTGCAGGATGCCTGGCAGAACGCGGCGTTTGAGGGGATTAGCATGGATTGCATCGGGCTGGCGTCGGTGCAGGCGACGCAGAGCGGGCTGGTCGATCACCGGGGCGAGAAGATCCCGGCCCTGCGCGGAAACCGGCTGGATGATGGTGAGCCGCTCACCGTCTATCCGGGTGAAGTCCCGCCGCGTCTGCCTGGTAATGCCTTCTGGCAGCAGCAGGGTTTTCAGTTTGAACAGTTCCGGCCGCAGCAGCTTGACGTCGATCGCCCGCTGCCACATATCCGCATGGATGCCGCGCTGGAATTTTTATTGGGAGATAAATTGCGATGAGTGATCCGCTGAAGCCGCGTATCGATTTTGCCCGTCCGCTGGATGAGAGCAGCACCACGCCGCTGCGCCCGGCGCAGACTTTTGAAGCGGAAGCGCAGGCGGCGTTTCTGGCGGTGCAGGATGAAGAAGTCGCTGTCGAAGAGGAGGGCGCAGGTGAACGGGCGGTGGAGGCTGCGCTGAAACCTAAGCGCAGCCTGTGGCGCAAACTGGTGACCGCTGGCGTGCTGCTGTTTGGCGTCAGCGTGATTGCGCAGGGTGTCCAGTGGACACATGACGCCTGGCTGACCCGCGACTGGTTTTCACTGGGCAGCGGCGTGGCGGGTGGTCTGATCATCCTGGCGGGTGTGGGTGCGCTGACCACCGAGTGGCGTCGTCTCTATCAGCTGCGTCAGCGCGCCGAGGAGCGGGATGTGGGCCGTGAGCTGCTGCACAGTCATGGCATCGGCAAAGGCCGGGCCTTCTGCGAAAAACTGGCGCAGCAGGCAGAGCTGGATCAGGCGCATCCGGCCCTGCAGCGCTGGCATGCATCGCTGCACGAAACCCACAATGACAGTGAAATTGTCCGTTTATATGCGCAACTGGTGCAGCCGGTGCTGGATCGGCAGGCGCGGCGCGAAATTAGTCGTCATGCTGCTGAAGCCACGCTGATGATTGCGGTCAGCCCGCTGGCGCTGGTGGATATGGCGTTTATCGCCTGGCGTAATCTGCGGCTGGTCAATCGCATCGCGGCTATTTACGGCATTGAGCTGGGCTACTTCAGCCGCATCCGGCTGTTCCGTCTGGTGCTGCTCAACATGGCCTTTGCCGGGGCTTCCGAACTGGTGCGGGAAGTGGGTATGGACTGGATGTCGCAGGATATCGCCGCCCGGCTTTCCACGCGCGCCGCGCAGGGTATTGGCGCGGGTTTGCTGACTGCAAGACTGGGCATCAAAGCGATGGAGCTGTGCCGTCCACTGCCGTGGCTGGAGCAGGATAAACCACGGCTCGGCGATTTCCGTCGTGAGCTGCTGGGCCAGTTGAAAGAGGCGTTGCAGAAGGGCGGCAATAAGTCAGCCTGACGCTCTCGTGACAAATTAAAGGCGGCATTGCCGCCTTTATTCTTTAGTGTGGCTGGCGCAGCACCTGTCGGGAGTCGATGACCAGACACTCACCCCGACAGCCCGACTCATCAGTGATCACCGGATCCGCTGGCAGCGTGTAGGCCATTCCATTTTTCTCCCTGATAAAATGCGCCATCCCGGCAAACATTTGTGACCACTCATCAGGATTTTCTCGGGCAGTACAAAAGTCCGCCATACGCGCCGGAGCTGTCAACTTTTCCTGACAGATCCCTTTCTGCAGGTGCGCGACTTAGCGTATTATTGTCTTATCTGAACCTGATTAAGGCGAACGCAATGCGTCTGGAAGTGTTCTGTCAGGACCGACTCGGTCTGACGCGTGAACTGCTCGATCTGCTGGTGGCACGCAACATTGATTTACGCGGTATCGAAATCACGGCGCTGGGCCGCATCTACCTGAACTTTTCTGCACTGGAATTTGACACCTTCAGCAATCTGATGGCGGAAATCCGGCGTACACCGGGCGTAACAGATGTGCGCACGGTAGCGTACATGCCCTCTGAACGCGAGCATCGTGCACTGAGCGCCCTGTTGGTGGCGATGCCGGATCCGGTTTTCTCCATCGATCTGAAAAGCAAGGTTGAACTGGCTAATCCGGCCGCACAGAACCTGTTTAATCTCGATGAAGAGAAGATGCGCAACTTCAGCGCCGGTAACCTGATTAACGGCTTCAACTTCATGCGCTGGCTGGAGAGCGATCGGGTTGAAGCGCAGGCGCAGCATGTGGTCATTGAGGGCCGCGATTTTCTGATGGAAGCGCGTCCTATTTATCTGCCGGGCGAAGAGGGCCAGAACGACAGGCCAGTGGGGGCGATGGTGATGCTGAAGTCGACAGCCCGCATGGGTCGTCAGTTGCAGAATCTGGTGGTCACCGATGAATCGGAGTTTGACCATATCATTGCTGTCACGCCGAAGATGCGTCAGGTGGTGGATCAGGCGCGGAAACTGGCGATGCTTGATGCGCCTTTACTAATTGTTGGCGACACCGGCACCGGGAAAGATATGCTGGCACGTGCCTGCCATCTGCGCAGTGCCCGCGGCAAGAATCCCTTCCTGGCGCTGAACTGTGCCTCTCTGCCCGACGACGTCGCCGAAAGCGAGCTGTTTGGTCATGCCGCCGGAGCCTATCCGAATGCGCTGGAAGGTAAGAAGGGCTTTTTTGAGCAGGCTAACGGCGGCTCTGTGCTGCTGGATGAGATTGGTGAGATGTCGCCGAGAATGCAGACCAAGCTGCTGCGTTTTCTCAATGATGGCACCTTCCGCCGCGTCGGTGAAGAGCATGAAGTGCATGTCAATGTGCGGGTAATCTGCGCTACGCAGAAAAACCTGATTGAGCTGGTGCAGCGCGGGGAGTTCCGCGAGGATCTCTTTTACCGGCTCAATGTGCTGACGCTGCAACTGCCGCCTCTGCGCGATCGTCCGCAGGATATTCTGCCGCTGACCGAGATGTTTGTTGCCCGCTTTGCGGATGAGCAGGGGATGGCGCGTCCGCGACTCTCGCCGCAACTTAACGCTTTTCTGACTCGCTACGCCTGGCCTGGTAACGTGCGTCAGCTTAAAAATGCGCTTTATCGGGCGTTAACCCAACTGGAAGGTTACGAACTGCGTCCGCAGGATATCGTGTTGCCTGAACAGGCACTGGATGTGTCACTGGGCGATGAGGCGCTGGAAGGGACGCTGGATCAGATCACCAGTCGTTTCGAACGGTCGATTCTGACGCGGCTCTATCTCTCCTATCCCAGCACCCGAAAACTGGCAAAACGGCTTGGTGTGTCGCATACGGCGATTGCGAATAAATTGCGGGAGTATGGTCTGGGGCAGAAGCGCACCGAAAGCGAGTAAACGGCAAACAGAAGATGAGAAGCGGATAACCTGGTTATCCGCTTTTTTTATTACTTCAGCGCGGTCAGCGCAGCGTCATAATCTGGCTCAGTGGTGATTTCATCAACCAGCTGGCTGTAGATCACTTTATCGTTCTCATCCAGCACAATTACGGCACGTGCGGTCAGACCTTCCAGCGCACCATCGGCAATTTCCACGCCATAATCATATTTAAACTCTGAGCCGCGCAGCGTCGACAACGTCACCACGTTGTTCAGGTTTTCTGCGCCACAGAAGCGCGACTGGGCAAACGGCAGATCGGCAGAGATGCATAACACCACGGTGTTATTCAGTTCGCTTGCAGCCTGATTGAACTTGCGCACCGATGAAGCACAGACACCGGTATCAACACTCGGGAAAATGTTCAGAATTTTGCGTTTTCCTGCATACTCAGAGAGCGCGACGTTGACCAGGTTTTTCGCTACCAGCGTGAAAGCTTTGGCTTTATCGCCAGCCTGAGGAAACTGACCAGCAACCGGTACGGCGTTACCCTGAAAATGAACAGTCTGAGACATAGTGATTCCTTTTAATGATAAAAAAGATCTGACACAAAACGGCTAAAGATAGCCGTTGTTTATGACATAAATGTTAAGGGTTTACGAGTTCAATTGTGGAATTTAACGTGGCGGTCTGCCACTGCATCACACATTGTGGAGTGGAAATGAGAACGGTAAAAAGTTATCCCGAAGCCTGGCCGTTGCACACGCCGTTTGTCATTGCCCGTGGAACCCGGACTGAAGTCAAAGTGGTGGTGGTTGAAATTGAGGAAGACGGAGTAAAAGGCGTTGGCGAAGCGACGCCTTATGCGCGCTATGGTGAAAGCGAGGCGTCGGTACTGGCGCAAATTGCCGCGCTGCTGCCCGCGCTGCAACAGGGCATGACGCGCGAGGCGTTACAACAGGCGCTGCCAGCCGGGGCGGCGCGCAACGCCATTGACAGCGCTCTGTGGGATCTCGCCGCACATCAGCAGCAGAGAAGCCTCTGGCAGCTTAGCGGCGTAACCGCACCTGAGGATGTGGTGACCGCGCAGACCGTCAGCATTGATACTCCCGAGGCGATGGCCAGCAGCGCGCTGGCGCTGTGGCAGCATGGGGCAACACTACTGAAGATTAAGCTGGATAATAATTTCATTACCGAACGGCTGATGGCGATTCGCGCCGCCGTGCCGGACGCGACCCTGATTGTGGATGCCAATGAATCCTGGCACGCTGAAGGTCTGGCGGCGCGCTGTCAGCTGCTGGCGGACATCAATGTGGCGATGCTGGAACAGCCCCTGCCAGCGGGTGAGGATGCGGCGCTGGAGAACTTTATCCATCCATTACCGATCTGCGCCGATGAGAGCTGTCACACCCGTGACAGCCTGGCGTCGCTGCGAGGCCGTTATGAGATGGTCAATATCAAGCTGGATAAAGCGGGCGGGCTGACCGAGGCGCTGGCGCTGGCCGATGCGGCTCAGCAGCAGGGGTTTGCGGTCATGCTCGGCTGCATGCTCTGCACCTCGCGGGCTATACGCGCCGCACTGCCGCTGGTGCCGCAGACTCGCTTTGCCGATCTCGACGGGCCGACCTGGCTGGCGGTGGATGCAGAACCGGCGATTAAAGTGCGCAACGGTCAGCTGATCATTGCTGCCAGCGCAGCAGATTAACCATCATCTCCAGGTAGGTTTCAGTGGCTTCATCCACTGAAATCACCGGCATTTCAGCAGTGACGCAGGGCAGGCTGAGATCTTTACACCAGCTGCCGAATGAGCCTGGCGTGTCATAACCAACGCTGCTGACCCGCGGAAGGCCGGTGTGGCTGGCCAGCCAGCCACCAATCTCTGCCTGATGCGGGTCGTCGATACAGCCCAGCGGTTCATGCCATGAGACGATCCAGCGTGGTTTCAGCTGATGAATCAGCGCACAGAGCGCCTGGGTTTCCGGTTCAGAAGCCGGATGAGTCCCGGTCGAGAGCGCCACATCACGCTCATCGGCAGCGCTGTTCCAGCGATACACCGTCTCGCCTGACTGCCAGTTCGCCGCCGGAAAGTTGCGGTTGAGATCGACGCCGTTTGCGTTCGCGCGCAGTCCGAGCTGACAGCCATCAGGATTGACCGCCAACACCACGTGGTGCCGACGCATTCCATCAGGCAGCGTCCGTAATGCGGCGGAGAGGGTGGCGATGGCCGCATTCTCATCACCGTGAGTGCCCGCCAGAATCAACCCGCTCTCGGGATCGCCCAGCGGCGCCGGAAACCAGAGCAGCGGCGCACCCAGCACTGAGCGGCCATACTGCTGATAGGGGACGTCCAGTTTGCCGCGCAGGGGACGTGGATGGAGTGGCGACATAGTTATTTCCTCAAAGGGTTTTACTAAAAGTAGCGGAAAAGCCATGTGCGGAAAATAGCTATTTATCTGTCAGCCATTTGCGCTAAAGTGCCCTGCACAAGTTGCATCGGCAACAGACTGATGCAGCGCTTCTTTGGGGTAAAGGAGTGATAATGGTCAAGACCTTTCGCATGACGCTGGCAGCAATCAGCCTGAGCAGCATCATCACACCCGCCATCGCGGCGAATCCACCCGCTGGCGCGCAGCTGGCTGAACAGCAGCAGATCGTTCGCCATATTAAAGATGAACCCGCTTCGCTCGATCCGCTTAAAGCGGTAGGGCTGCCTGAAATTCAGGTGATACGCGATCTGTTTGAAGGGCTGACCAATCAGGATGCGCAGGGCAAAATCGTGCCGGGCGTGGCGCAGAGCTGGAGCAGCAGTGATAACAAAACCTGGGTCTTTACGCTGCGTAATAACGCGCGCTGGTCGAACGGTGATCCGGTCACGGCTCAGGATTTTGTCTACAGCTGGCAGCGCCTGGTCGATCCGAAAAACAGTTCAGCCTTTGCCTGGTTCGCGGGCTTAAGCGGTATTCAAAATGCGGCAGCGATTACCAAAGGCGAAATGACGCCCGACAAGCTGGGTGTGGTCGCCCAGAGTAAAAACCAGCTGAAAGTGACGCTGGATCGTCCGGTGCCGTGGTTCCCGGCGCTGGTGGCTAACGTGGCGCTTTTCCCGGTGCCGCAGAAAATTATTGCGCAACAGGGTGACAGCTGGACGTCACCCGGCAAACTGGTGGGCAACGGGGCCTATCAGCTCAGCGAACGCGTAGTGAACGAAAAAATCGTACTGACACGTAATCCTCACTACTGGGATGATGCCCATTCGGTGCTGACGAAAGTGACTTTCGTGCCGATTAATGAAGAGTCGAGCGCCACTAAACGTTATCGATCCAACGATATTGATATCACCGAATCCTTCCCTAAAAACATGTATGCGCTACTGAAGAAAACCCTGCCCGGAGAGGTCTACACACCTGACCAGTTAGGCACCTATTACTACGCGTTTAACACGCAGAAAGGGCCGACGGCCGATGTGCGGGTTCGCAAAGCGCTCTCCTGGTCTATTGACCGGAAAGTGATTGCTGAAAAAGTGCTGGGCACCGGTGAGAAACCGGCGTGGCACTTTACGCCAGATGTGACAGCAGGCTTTAAGCCATTGCCCACATTCATGCAACAGCACGATCAGAACAGCCTGAATGCACAGGCTAAATCGCTGCTCGCTGCTGCCGGTTACGGTCCCGGCAAGCCGCTGAAACTCAAACTGCTCTACAACACCTCTGAGAGCCACCAGAAGATTGCGATTGCTGTGGCCTCGATGTGGAAAAAGAACCTGGGTGTGGATGTCACGCTGGAGAACCAGGAGTGGAAAACCTATATCGACAGCCGTAACAGCGGAAACTTCGATGTGATCCGCGCCTCGTGGGTCGGTGACTACAATGAACCCTCCACTTTCCTGAATCTGCTGACGTCGGGCAACAGCAGCAACATCGCGCGCTTTAGCAACGCGGATTATGATGCGGTTATCGCCAAAGCCAGCCGGGAGACCAGCGATCAGGTACGTAACAGCGATTACAACCGTGCCGAGCAGATCCTGGCTGAGCAGGCCCCGATCGCCCCCATCTATCAGTACACCAATGGCCGCCTGATTAAACCCTGGGTCAAAGGCTATCCCATCACTAACCCTGAAGATGTCGCCTACAGTCGCGAACTGTGGATTGAAAAGCACTGAGTGCAGGTGGCCGGTCAACCGGCCACCCTCTGACATCTTTCTACACAGCCCGGAGATTGCAACTCAACACCGTCACGCTAGACTGTATCGTATTGATTTTAGTGGTGAGGCGACGGTGTGGACGTAATTGAAGGAAAAGCGTTACAGGTTTCAGATGCCATAATTTCCTGCCAGCTGGATGGCAAGGGCGGGATGATCCCGATTGCTGAAGATGAAGTCATCCAGTGTGAGCAGCCCTGCTGGCTCCATCTGAACTATACCCACCGTAAGAGCGCGGAATGGCTGCAGTCGACGACACAAATCCCTGATGCCGTGCGAGACGCTTTAGCGGGCGACAGTATGCGTCCACGCGTCAGCCGGCTGGGCGACGGCTTTATGATCGTGCTGCGCAGCGTCAACCACAACAGCGATGCGCGTCGCGACCAGCTGGTGGTGATGCGGGTATTTATCAACGATAAGCTCATCGTCTCGACCCGGCGGCGTAAAGTTTCTGCCGTCGATGAAGTCCTCACGGATTTGCAGAATGGTAACGGTCCGATTGACTGCGGCAGCTGGCTGGTCGATATCTGTGATGCCCTGACCGATCACACCAGCGAGTTTATCGAAGATTTACATGACAAAATCATTGAGCTGGAAGATGCGCTGCTTGACCAGCGGATGCCGGCACGAGGCGAACTCGGCCTGCTGCGCAAACAGCTGATTGTGATGCGGCGGTATATGGCGCCGCAGCGTGATGTCTATGCGCGGCTGGCCAGTGAAAAACTGGCCTGGATGGATGACACCGAACGCCGCCGGATGCAGGAAATCGCCGATCGGCTGGGACGCGGGCTGGATGATCTGGATGCGGGGGTGGCGCGTACCGCGATTCTGGCTGATGAGGTTGCTTCTGCGATGGCGGAGTCGATGAACCGCCGTACCTATACCATGTCACTGATGGCGATGATTTTTCTGCCAGCCACCTTCCTGACCGGCCTGTTTGGCGTCAACCTGGGCGGTATTCCGGGCGGCGAATGGCGATACGGTTTCTCTATCTTCTGTCTGCTGCTGGTGGCACTGGCCGTGGGGGTAGCGGGGTACCTGCGCAAACGGCGCTGGCTCTAGCGTTATGCGTAGCGTATCGGTTATCTGCGCTGAAAATCCCGTAAAGGACGCAAAAGCTGATCGACATCAAGAACCCATTGTCGCTGCTGACGCAAACTCTCTCTCGCAGGTGAATGCAACGTCAAGCGATGGGCGTTGCGCTCCATATTGTCTTACTTCCTAATTTAGAATTAATGCATAGCACATTTAATTCGAAACATGCCGGCCCGTGTGCCGGCTTTTTTTTTGCCCGCCTGGCTGTAACGCCGTTCCTTACCTAAGCTTAAAGTCCATTCGCAACAAAAGGAGTACGGCATGAGCGCGATTCTTAACAGCGAGCCGATCCCCACGGATCCGATCCCGATTCCTGAGCCTATTCCTCAGCCACAACCCCAGCCTGATCCGCCGACAGATCCGGAATTTCCGCCGATAATGGATCCACCACCGCACCGCAATATATAAAAAAAGGGCGTGCTGCCAGCAGCACGCCCTTAACCTTTTCAGCACTTATTTAATCTGAATCACATCAAGACGCGCGCTGGTATCCGGGGCATCCTCATCATCAGCCCGCCAGCCAACAGGCTGCAGCGGCAGAGATTCCCGGTCAAAGGCGAGATCCCCGCCGTCAACCACCGCATCGCCATGCTTAATGCCTTTAAAATCGAACAGGTTGATATCCGCCATATGTGACGGCACCACATTCTGCATCGCGCTGAACATGGTTTCAATACGGCCAGGATAGCGCTTATCCCAGTCTCGCAGCATATCGGCCACCACCTGACGCTGCAGGTTCGGCTGAGAACCGCAGAGGTTACACGGAATAATCGGGAACTGACGCGCTTCTGAGAAGCGGATGATATCTTTCTCGCGGCAGTAAGCCAGCGGACGGATCACAATCTGCTTGCCATCGTCGCTCATCAGCTTTGGCGGCATGCCTTTCATTTTTCCGCCGTAAAACATGTTCAGGAACAGCGTCTGCAGAATGTCATCGCGATGGTGGCCCAGCGCAATTTTAGTACAGCCCAGCTCAGTCGCGACGCGATAGAGAATGCCACGGCGCAGGCGCGAGCAGAGTGAGCAGGTGGTTTTGCCTTCCGGGATCTTATCTTTGACGATGGAGTAGGTATCTTCTTCGATAATCCGATACTCAACGCCCTGCGACTCAAGATATTCCGGCAGGATATGCTCAGGGAAGCCCGGTTGTTTCTGGTCGAGATTAACGGCAATAATACTGAAGTTGACCGGCGCACTTTTTTGCAGACTGCGCAAAATTTCCAGCATGGTGTAGCTGTCTTTGCCGCCCGACAGGCAGACCATGATGCGGTCGCCTTCTTCAATCATATTAAAATCTGCAATGGCTTCGCCGACGTTACGACGCAGACGTTTTTGCAGTTTATTGAGGTTGTACTGTTCTTTCTTGTCAACCGTTTGATTATCTTGCATTTTTACCTATCTCAAAATCCAGAAAGCGTAGCTAAAGGGCAAATTGCCGTGCGCGTTCAGCCAGACACTTCACTGCGGTGTCACGAATATGCAGCGTATGGTACGGATTGTTGCCGCGAATGCCAGTACTGGAGTGAAGTAATCAGCGGATAGCCGCCCGGGGAATCCGGCAGAGACTACCCGTTAAGGGAGCAGCGACATAAATCGATGCGGCGGTACTCAGTGAAAAAAGAGGGCAGGCCTTAACAGGTCATTACCCAAAAATTGCGGGCTGAGACAACACGAACAGAGTTCAACTATGCGATGTCAGCTGGCTGGGACATCTTTCCACTGGCAATCGATTTCATCATTGTGCGCAGAACAGGATGGCAATGATGCCTGGTAAGCATCAGCCCGCGCATTCTCTTTTTTTGCCGCACAACCCGCAGTCATAAAAATGATTGAGATAATTAACAGATATTTCATCAGAGCGACCCGTTAACAAAAAAAAGAGCATGCACCGCTATTAATCAATCATGCATAAACGGAGTCCTGTTTATGCTTATCTGATTTGAAATTTTCATTCGAATTGTTGCTATAAATTCGCAGGGAGTTAAATATCCTGATGTACTGTTAATTTCATTAACGCCTGAATCTGAAAAACACTGCTGTTGAATATGCGTTGACACTGCCGGGTTATAATTGGGAATGCGTAAGATGCACAGGCATCACTGTTTTTTTGTATCCCATTAAATCTGAATCGATTTTACTGGCACATATCGCCACGTCCAAATCTGTTGCTTTTCAAAGCAGACGGGTGAAATTAAAGCCATTAAAGTGAATGTGAAAGTTAAAAAGGGCGGCTTTAATTTTTACACTCATAACTATTTTTCCTGAGAGACCAGCTGTGACTTCATCGTTCCGCACATCATGGTAATGCGGGCAGCGTAACAAATCGTTAAATTGCTGGCTATATATGTGAATAAGGACGGAGCAAACTTTAAATTCGATGAGACATCCGGTAAACACTCACGATATAAAAAATTATGGTGTCCGATTTATATTGACGCTGATACTCTTTTTACTCTGCTATGTTGCAGTCATGTATTGCGGCGTTTTGTTGCTGGTAAACCGACACGGATTACTGCATTTCCTGCTGCACTGAATTTATTATTGCTAGCCACAGGCTTTAAAAATCCAGCGATAAGCATGATGTAAAAAATGTCTGAGCACTTCCAGCAAACTTTCAGCGCCTTCCCCCACCAGACACTGTCCGGTCTCAAGCGCATTATTTACGGAATTACGATGATCCAGGATCATCATGATGGCCACTGCGCCTGCTATCAGCGTAAAGATAAGCATGCTCAGTACCGGCCAGCTACTTTTACGTACAGAAGCGGACAGGGTTTCGTCACGATGGTCAGAGTTCTGGCGCATTTTTCACCATATAAATTGTTACCTTAATAAACAATCACGGATTATGACATTAATTCCCGGCGGGCTCTATATCTCAGGTCAGGCTGCATGATGATGATAATAGATGAATCTGATGGAGAGGGCAGAAGGCAGTGCGTACCGATAACTCTCTTCTGCAACGTCCTGGCGCTGACCGGCCTGTGTTCAGCAGGAATGATCTTTATGGAAAGGAATTTACATCATCTCCAGCGACTGAACTCCTTTGATCTCCATGACCTTATCGTAGAGGTGAGCATCGTTTGATTTGCGGGACAGCGTTACCTGAACGCTGAGCTCACACAGACCACTCTCCTCATCCCGATTAATCACCGTCACATTGCCATAGCGAATGCCTTCCCGCTGCATGACCAGCAGCACCAGCGGCACACTTTTGGGCTTAAGAAAAACCAGCAGCGTATGATGTTTACCGATGAGAAAATGGCTCAGGCGGCGGAAGACTTCCAGCACCACCAGCGCCAGCACTGTGCCATAAATGCCTATCTCATACATGCCGCTACCAATCACCAGACCAATCGCCGCAGTCACCCATAATCCCGCCGCCGTGGTTAAGCCTTTCACCACCTGCTTCTGAATCATAATGGTGCCTGCGCCAAGGAAACCCATGCCGCTGACGACCTGGGCAGCAATACGGCTGGGATCCAGTGCCACATGGTCACTATTGAGCATATCGGCGAAGCCATATTTCGATACCAGCATAAACATCGCACTGCCGATACCGACCAGAATATGGGTACGCAGTCCCGCTTCTTTGGCCCGCATCTGGCGCTCCATGCCGATCAGGCCGCCGAGAATACCGGCCAGCGCTATGCGAATTAACATATCCATTAACATGGCTTTACTCCGAATTAATAAGGGCCGAAAAAGGGTGACAGTTCAGCGATAACAGGTAAACAAGATAATTCTGCTTGCAAATGACGCCGGAGAATTTTGTAAAAAGCTGTTTCACCTCTCGACCCGTTGTGCTGCCTGACATATGCTGAGCCAGCCTTTTCCCCTACTTCCCGGAGTCCGACTGATGAAAGCAGCCACCTTTTTGCTGGCCGGTGCCGCGTTATTACTCTCTGCCTGCAGCAGCAACAGTGATGATAACGAGCCACCGCAACAAGCCACCGCCGCCCACATCCAGCCACGGGTGGTGATGTCTTCCCTGGCAGAAAGCACCTGTTCGAATGCGGGCGGAACGCTGGCATTTTCACATCAGCTGGATGGCTCGCGAGTGGGGATGTGTCAGTTAGTGAATGGACGTCGCTGTGATGAGCAGGCGTTAATTGGCGGGAATTGCGCGCGCTGATGATCAGGCCGGATTGCTCCGGCCCGCACAGTCAGGCAGAGAGTCGGTTCGGGCAGTTTTCACCCCGGTCGAGCTGGCTGAGATTATTCAGTGTCGTTTCAGAAATGGCGGTCAGCGCTTCGGCGGTTAAAAACGCCTGATGGCCGGTGAACAACACGTTATGGCACGCCGACAGACGGCGGAACACATCGTCCTGAATCACATCATTCGACTTATCTTCAAAGAACAAATCACGTTCATTCTCATAAACATCCATGCCGAGCGCGCCGATTTTCTGCTGTTTCAGCGCGTCAATCGCCGCCTGTGAATCAATCAGACCACCCCGACTGGTGTTGATAACCATTACCCCATCGCGCATCTGTTTAAACGCGTCGGCGTTGAGCAGATGATGATTTTCCGGCGTCAGCGGACAGTGCAGGGTAATGACGTGGGATTCAGCAAACAGCGTCTTCAGATCGACATATTCCGCGCCCAGTTCCAGCGCCTGCTCACTCGGGTAGGGATCATACGCCAGCAGCCGCATACCAAAACCTTTCAGAATCCGCATCGTCGCGATCCCGATTTTACCGGTACCGATAACACCCGCGGTTTTGTTATGCATGTTGAAACCGGTCAGGCCGTCGAGCGAAAAGTTTGCGTCACGGGTACGCTGATAAGCGCGATGAATACGGCGATTCAGGGTCATCATCAGGCCGATAGTATGTTCAGCGACCGCTTCCGGTGAGTAGGCCGGCACGCGCACCACTTCCAGACCCAGCTCTTTTGCAGCAGCCAGATCAACATTATTGAAACCGGCACAGCGCAACGCGATATATTTCACACCCAGCCCGGCCAGCTCTTCGAGCACCGGGCGACTGCCGTCATCGTTTACAAAGATACAGACGGCATCGCAACCCACAGCGGTTTTGGCGGTGCTTTCAGAGAGTAAAAAGTCAAAAAACACCAGTTCAAAGCCGAACTGCTGATTGACCTGCTCAAGATATTTCTGATCGTAATGTTTGGTGCTGTAAACCGCGATTTTCATCGTTGTGCTCCTGCAGAGGTGATAGAGCAAGGATAACGTTTTCTGACTGACTTTGCTGAAACAGCTGACTTGTGTCCGGCGCAGACCTTCACCTCTGGCAGATTACATGCCATCATCGTTGTCAGGATACTGTAAGGAAAAGGATTATGGCTTTTATGCCACGGATGTTCCGGCGACGGCTGGCCGCCATTCTGGCGCTGATTCTGCTGCTGCTCGGCCTGATCTTGACTGTAACGCAATGGCTGCCGCGGCTGGTCGGCATCTGGCTACCTGAAGATACCCGCATTGAGCTGTCGGGCGCACCGCGCTGGCGGGAAGGTGGCCTGTGGTTGCCACAACTTCGTTATCTCGCAGGGGATTGCTCCCTGGCAACGGTAAAGAGGGTATCGCTGGGCTGGCATCAGTCGCGCTGGAAACTGAATGCGTCAGAGCTGACGCTGGATAGCACCTGCCTGCAAAAATTACCTGCCAGTGATGGCAGCACGGCAGCCCCCAAAACGCTGGCCGAATGGCAGGGAATGCTGCCTGGCGCCGACGTTCATCTGGGCAAATTAATCGTTACGCCGTGGCAGACGTATGCGGGCGCGCTGGATCTGACGCTGGAAAAAGATCGTCAGCAACTCAGTTATCAGGGCGATAATCTGCAGCTGGCGGCAACGCTGACCGGTCAGCAGCTCGCTATCAGTCGCCTGACGCTCACCCATCCTGCACTTCCTGAACCCGTCACGCTGAGTGGTCATCTGGCGTTACCCACCTTTGCCACCGATCTGCCGGTGAACGGCGAGGTGACCGGACAGCTGGCGCTGGACGCGCTGCCGCATCCCCTGAAGCTGACGCTTAACTGGCAGCAGCAGCAGGGCGAGCTACGCGTGGCAATGGCCGAAGTGACCAGGCCGCTTCTCAGACTGCCGTGGCAGATCAGCCGCGATCAGATTCGGATTGAAAAGGGCGAATACTTCTGGCCGCTGGTGGCTCAGCCGCTATCAGGGTTTGTTAACCTGACGCTGGATAACTGGCAGTCTGGTCTTGAAAGTAGCCAGATTAGCGGTCGCGTTAACCTGCTGACCCAGGGACGCGGCGGCAAGGGTAACGTGGTGCTCGGCGTCGGGCCCGGCAATCTCAGCCTGACCAACAGCAACCTGCCGTTTCAGCTAACCGGCGAAAGCAAGCTGGCCGACCTGCAACTTTACGGCTCCATTCCGGGCGTGCTCAGCGGCTCGATCCTCGATCCTCAACTGGTGCTGCAACCTAAATCGCTGCTGCGCCTGCGGGGCCGGTTGCTGTCAACGCTGGAAGTGGACGAAGCGCGCTGGCCGCTGGCGGGCGTACGACTCTCCTCGCAGGGTATTGATGGCCGCCTGCAGGCCATTCTGAATGCGCACGATGCCAGTTTTGGCCGCTTCCGGTTGCATCTCGATGGCCGCGCCAATGATTTCTGGCCCGATAAGGGCGAATGGAACTGGCGCTACTGGGGAGGTGGCGAGATGCTGCCGCTGCAGGCGCGCTGGGATGTTAAAGGCACGGGCGGCTGGCACGACACCCTGATCCATCTGGATACCTTGTCCACCGGTTTTAATCAGCTGGCGTATGGCAGTGTCAACGTTGCAAAACCGCGTCTGACACTGACTAAACCGGTAAACTGGCAGCGTGATGCGGCGCATCCGGCGTTCAATGGGCATTTCCGCCTGCAGGCAGGAGAGACCCGCTTCAGCTATGGCGGACATCTGGCAGACTCCACGCTCGACTTTGAGGTTAAAGGTCGTGATCCCGGTTATTTTATCTGGCGAGGCAGTTTACAGGCGGGCAAGGTTGGCCCGCTGCGGGTTAACGGCCGCTGGGATGGCGAACGGCTGCGCGGCCAGGCCTGGTGGCCGGCACAGTCGCTGACGGTGTTTCAGCCGTTGCTCAGCCCTGACATGAAAATGCAGATCCAGGGCGGCCGTTTGCAGGCACAGGTCGCTTTTTCCGCCGCAAGTGAACAGGGTTTCCAGGCGGGAGGCCACTGGACGGTAAAACAGGGCAGCATCTGGACGCCTGACAGCCAGGTTAACGGTATCGACTTCTCGCTGCCGTTCAGATTCCATGAGCAGCAATGGCAGTTTGGTCAGCATGGCCCGGTATCACTGCGCATTGCCGAGGTTAAGAACCAGTTTGCGATGCAGAATATTCGCGCTGACCTGCAGGGTAACTGGCCGTGGTCCGAACAGGCGCCGCTGACGTTGCAGGATGTCAGCCTTGATCTGCTGGGCGGACAAATTACGCTGCCCGCTTTGCGCATGCCGCAGCATGAGCCAGCCCGGGTGTCGCTGCGCAATATCAGCCTCAGCGAGCTGGTGACGGCGCTGAAACCTAAACAGTTTGCCATGTCGGGCAAGGTCAACGGTGAGCTGCCGCTGTGGCTCAATAATCCACACTGGCTGGTGGAGAAGGGGTGGATTGCCAACAGCGGTCCGCTGACCTTCCGGCTGGATAAAGATATGGCGGATGCGATTACCCGCAATAACGTGGCGACGGGCGCCGCGCTGGACTGGTTACGCTATATGGAAGTCTCCCGCAGCTGGGCCACGATCAATCTGGATAATCTTGGCGACCTCACCATGGAGGCGCAGGTGCAGGGCGTCAGCCAGTTCAGTAACCGTCGTCAGACGGTTAATCTCAACTATCATCATCAGGAAAACCTGTTTCAGCTCTGGCGCAGCCTGCGCTTTGGCGATAATTTGCAATCCTGGTTAGAGCAACATGCGAATTTGCCATCCAACAAGGACACTTCACCATGAGCCTGAGGGCACTACTGGTTCTGGCAGCCGGACTGCTGAGCATCGGCTGCGTGCCGCGCATTGAAGTCACGGCACCTAAAGATCCCATCACCATCAACATGAACGTGAAAATCGAACATGAGATCCACATCAAAGTCGATAAAGACGTGGAAGCGCTATTGAAAAACCAGAGCGGTCTGTTCTGAGGAGAG
This sequence comes from Pantoea sp. Ft-CA_14, assembly GCF_024520875.1. NCBI lineage: Bacteria > Pseudomonadati > Pseudomonadota > Gammaproteobacteria > Enterobacterales > Erwiniaceae > Pantoea > Pantoea sp. Ft-CA_14. The sequence continues at coordinate 137,585 of NZ_JALNPM010000009.1, forward strand.
CAACGATGAAACGCATAAGCGCGGTGCTGTTCCTCGCCCTGACGATGGCGCAGCCTGCCTGGGCACTGACGCTGGATCAGGCGCGGCAATCGGGGCGGGCAGGTGAAACGCTCTCCGGCTATCTGGCGGCACGTGCGCAGGATAGTGAAACGCTGGCACTGGTGCAGCGTATTAATGCCGGACGTCAGCAGGAGTATCTGCGACTGGCAGAACAGAATAATCTCTCCACGGCCGATGTCGCCAGTATTGCCGGACAGAAGCTGGTGAGCCGTGCGGCAGCGGGGGAATATGTGCGCGGCATTAACGGTCAGTGGCTGAGAAAAGCGGCAGAGAGCAGTCAGTAACCGGCGAAAAAAAACCGGGCGCATGGCCCGGTCTTTTACAGCGTCATCCTGAGATGAGTGAGACTTATGCCGTCACGATCTGCTTGATAGCGTCTTTCGCTTCAGCGGTCGCTTTGCTGGCCACTTCCGGACCGTAAGCGATGCCTTCAGCAAACACGAACTCAACGTCAGTGATGCCGATGAAGCCCAGGAACAGCTTGACGTAAGGGGTCAGCAGGTCAGTTGGGGTATCTTTGTGAATGCCGCCACGGCTGGAGATAACGACTGCCGTTTTGCCTTTAACCAGACCTTCCGGGCCTGCTTCGGTGTAGCGGAACGTCACGCCAGCACGGGCAATCAGGTCGAAATAGTTTTTCAGCTGCGTCGGGATGTTGAAGTTGTACATTGGCGCGGCAATCACCACTTCATCATGAGCCTGCAGTTCTGCAATCAGTTCATCAGACAGGTCCAGAGCCTCCTGCTGACGAGGTGACAGCGGGGTATCAGAGGGACGCATTGCACCCACTAACTCGCCATCCAGTACCGGGATCGGGTTAGCCGCCAGGTCACGTACGGTAACCTCTTTACCCTGGGCCTTTGCCTGTTCGATGTAGAAGTCAGCGAGCTGGCTTGATTGTGAGTAGCCTGCAAGAATGCTTGATTTCAGAACTAAAACTTTGCTCATGGTGGTTTCCTGTCTGTTACGCGGAAGACTTTCCGCTCAATGGTTTACACTCTACGGTTATCGATGGCGCGGTGAAAGCGCAATATTTCGAGACCCATGTTCGAATTTATTGAATAAGCGTAACCGGGGCCAGCCGCCGGAACAGTTCAGAATGTGCTATGATGCGCGCAATTATTTTTATTGAATCAGCTGGTTATCCCGGCTTGCAGGGCGCTGCTTCAGGCAGCGACACCGTCTGAGTAAGGTACGTCACTATTATGTCATCTCCCGATACTTCCCCACTGGCAGCGCTCTGGTCACGCCTCGACGGTGTAATGCTGCGCGATCGCCAGCGGTTACAGCGCCGTTTACAGGGTGCCAGAAAAGCTAAAAATCCTGAGGCACAGCAGGGCATTGCCAGCGAGCTTGAGCAGGACTTTATCGCTGCCGAGCAGCGCGTGGCCCGGCGCCGTGCGGCCACGCCAGCCATTACCTTCCCGGACAATCTGCCGGTCAGTCAGAAGCAGCAGGATATTGCTGAGGCGATTCGCGATCACCAGGTAGTGATTGTCGCCGGTGAAACCGGCTCGGGCAAAACCACGCAGCTGCCGAAAATCTGTCTGGCGCTGGGACGTGGTGTGACGGGTCTGATTGGTCATACGCAACCGCGCCGTCTGGCCGCACGTACCGTGGCAAACCGCATTGCCGATGAGCTCAGCACTTCGCTGGGCGGCTGCGTCGGCTATAAAGTACGGTTTAACGACCAGGTCAGCGACCTGACGCAGATTAAACTGATGACCGACGGGATTCTGCTGGCGGAGATCCAGCAGGATCGTCTGCTGATGCAATATGACACCATCATTATTGATGAAGCGCACGAACGCAGCCTGAATATCGATTTCCTGCTCGGTTATCTGCGTGAGCTGTTGCCGCGTCGCCCCGATCTGAAAGTGATTATCACTTCCGCCACCATCGATCCACAGCGTTTCTCGCGTCATTTCAATAATGCGCCGGTGATTGAAGTCTCAGGCCGGACTTATCCGGTTGAAGTGCGCTATCGGCCGGTGATCGAAGAGGCGGATGATGGCGATCGTGACCAGCTGCAGGCGATTTTTGATGCCGTAGATGAGCTGGGCCGGGAAAGTCGGGGCGATATCCTGATCTTCATGAGTGGTGAGCGTGAAATACGTGATACCGCCGACGCGCTGAACAAACGCGATCTGCCACACACCGAAGTGCTGCCGCTCTATGCACGGCTGTCGAACGCCGAACAGAACCGGGTGTTTCAGTCGCACAGTGGCCGTCGTATCGTGCTGGCGACCAACGTCGCGGAAACCTCGCTGACGGTGCCTGGGATTAAATATGTGATCGATCCCGGTACGGCGCGTATCAGTCGTTACAGTTTCCGTACCAAAGTGCAGCGCCTGCCGATTGAACCGATATCACAGGCGTCTGCCAACCAGCGTAAAGGGCGTTGCGGCCGCGTTTCAGACGGTATCTGTATCCGCCTTTACGCGGAAGATGACTTCCTGAGTCGTCCGGCCTTTACCGATCCTGAAATCCTGCGCACCAACCTGGCGTCAGTGATCCTGCAGATGACCTCGCTGGGCCTCGGCGATATCGCCGCCTTCCCATTTGTGGAAGCGCCCGATAAGCGCAATATCCAGGATGGCGTCCGCCTGCTGGAAGAGCTGGGCGCGCTGACCCTGAACGAAGAGACCGGTCACTACAAGCTTACCGGTTCCGGGCGTCAGCTGGCGCAGCTGCCGGTGGATCCCCGCCTGGCGCGGATGGTGCTGGAAGCGCAGAAATTTGGCTGCGTGCGTGAAGTGATGATTATCACCGCAGGCCTGTCGATTCAGGATCCGCGTGAGCGTCCGGCAGATAAAAAACAGGCGTCCGATGAAAAGCACCGCCGCTTTGCCGACAAAGACTCCGACTTCCTCGCCTATGTGAACCTCTGGAACTACCTGGCGGAGCAGCAGAAAGCGCTGTCCGGTAATGTTTTCCGCCGCCAGTGCAAAAGCGATTTCCTTAACTATCTGCGCGTGCGGGAATGGCAGGATATCTACACCCAGCTGCGGCAGGTGGTGCGTGAACTTGGCATTCCGGTTAACAGTGAACCGGCTGAGCTGCAGCCCGTCCACTGCGCGCTGTTAAGCGGTCTGCTGTCGCATATCGGGCAGAAAGACACCGATAAGCAGGAGTATACCGGCGCGCGCAATACCCGCTTCGCGATCTTCCCTGGCTCCGGGCTGTTTAAAAAGCCGCCGAAGTGGACCATGGTGGCGGAACTGGTCGAGACCAGCCGCCTGTGGGGCCGCACGGCGGGCCGTATTGAACCGGAGTGGATTGAGCCGCTGGCACAGCATCTGATCAAGCGCAGCTACAGTGAACCGCACTGGGAGAAATCGCAGGGCGCGGTGATGGCCACCGAAAAAGTCACGCTCTATGGCCTGCCGATTGTCGCCGCCCGTAAAGTTAACTATGGCAGCATCGATCCCACCCTGAGCCGTGAACTGTTTATTCGTCACGCGCTGGTGGAGGGCGACTGGCAGACCCGGCACGCCTTCTTCCGCGCAAACCAGAAGCTGCGCAGCGAAGTGGAAGATCTGGAACACAAATCCCGTCGTCGCGACATTCTGGTCGATGACGAAACGCTGTTTGCTTTTTATGACCAGCGCATTGGCAAAGAGGTGGTCTCAGCGAAGCATTTCGACAGCTGGTGGAAACTGGCCAGTCGCGAAAACGCAGAACTGCTGAATTTCGACAAGCAGATGCTGATCAAAGAGGGTGCGGATAAAGTCAGTCAGCTCGACTACCCCAACTTCTGGCATCAGGGCAACCTCAAACTTAAGCTGAGTTATCAGTTTGAGCCTGGCGCAGATGCGGATGGCGTGACGGTACATATTCCGCTGCCGCTGCTGAATCAGGTTGAAGATAGCGGTTTTGAGTGGCAGATCCCCGGTGTGCGCCGTGAACTGATCATCGCACTGATTAAGTCTCTGCCCAAGCCGCTGCGCCGTAACCTGGTGCCGGCGCCCAATTACGCCGAAGCGTTCTTAGGAAGAGTGAAAGCGATGGAGATGCCGCTGCCTGATGCGCTGGCGCGGGAATTTCGCCGCATGACCGGCGTCACGCTGGAGCGGGAAAACTGGCAGTGGGAACAGGTGCCCGATCATCTGAAAATGACGTTCCGGGTAGTCGACGAGCACAACCGTAAACTGCTGGAAGGTAAAGATCTCACTGCGCTTAAGGCACAGCTGAAAGACAAAGTGCAGGAAACGCTGTCGAAAGTGGCGGATGACGGGCTGGAGCAGAGCGGGCTGCATATCTGGAGTTTTGGCGATCTGCCACGCAGTTATGAACAGAAGCGCGGCAGCTACCAGGTTAAAGCCTGGCCTGCGCTGGTCGACGAGAAAGAGAGCGTCGCCATTCGTCTGTTTGACAGCGAGCAGGAGCAGCAAAAAATGATGTGGCGCGGTCAGCGTCGCCTGTTGCTGCTGAATGTGCCGTCACCGGTTAAGTATCTGCACGAGAAGTTGCCGAATAAAGCCAAGCTCGGACTCTACTTTAACCCTTATGGCAAAGTGCTGGAGCTGATTGACGACTGCATCGCCTGTGGCATCGACAAGCTGATGGGGGAAGCGGGCGGTCCGGCCTGGGATCAAGCCTCGTTTGAGCAGTTGCGTGACAAAGTGCGCGGCGAACTCAATGAAACCGTGGTGACCATCGCGAAGCAGGTCGAGCAGATCCTGACGGCAGTCTTCAACATTAATAAGCGTCTGAAGGGCCGGGTCGATATGACCATGGCGCTGGCGTTATCTGACATCAAAGCGCAGTTAAGTGGCCTGGTTTATCGCGGCTTTGTCACCGGCAACGGCTGGCAGCGACTGGCCGATACGCTGCGTTATCTGCATGGGATTGAGCGCCGACTGGAAAAACTGCCTGCCGATCCGCACAGCGATCGTGCGCGGATGTTAAAAGTGCAGGCAGTGGAGCAGGCTTATCAGGCGTGGCGCAACAAGTTGCCGCCGCAGCGTCAGGATGATGAAGAGGTGCAGAGCATCCGCTGGATGATCGAAGAGCTGCGTATCAGTTACTTTGCTCAGCAGCTGGGTACGCCTTATCCCATCTCAGATAAGCGTATTCTGCAGATGATGGAGCAGATAGCGGGTTAAATGCCGGGATGCGCGCCGTAACCGGCGCGCATCCGATGATGGGGAGTGAGAGTGCGGACTACTGCGCCAGGGATTCCAGCTTATCTTTAAACGAGGTGACCGAAATCGCGCGGTTATCAGCCAGGTAGCGATCTTTCGCTGCCGGTGCTGAGCTTTGTACCGCGATTAACTGCCAGCCTTTATCGCTGTTGAGCAGCAGTGGCGAACCACTGTCACCTGGCAGGGTGTCACACTGATGCGACAGCACGGCGCGCTGCGCCCAGCCGGTGATCAGGCAATCGCTGTGGGAGTAGAGCGTGTCCAGATGATCAGCCGGATAGCCTGCCTGCGTCACTTTGCGTCCGGTCAGCTTCAGCGCCGCAGTGAGATCGCTGCGTGAGCCATCGAACAGCGGAATAGGCGTAATCGCTGAGGGCGGATTGCGTAAAATCACGATGCCGTAATCATAGGGGGCTGCACTGCTCGGCACGATCCAGCCTTCACCATCCGCTTTTAACTTTGACGCCAGCGAGGGTTCAACCCGCGCATCAATATCATGAAGCTCGTAGCGCCAGCCTTTATCGCTGGCCATAAATCGCAGCGCAACCGGCTTATCGAAATTACCCGGCGGGGCAAGCAGGCAGTGTCCGGCGGTCAGCGCCAGATGCGGAGAGATGAGTGTGGCAGTACAGAGGTTGCCGCTTTCGGTTTCCAGCTGACCAATGGCATCCCAGGGGGCAGCGGTAATATCGGTGATTGCCTGGCGATGATCCTTACCGAAAAACAGCATCTTAATTTCAGCAGGAGTAGGCGAGTCATCGTCATCATCGGCATGAACCGTGGTGGCAAAGCTGAAGAGTCCAACCATTAACAGGGTAGCCAGGCGCATAGAAATCTCAATGGCGAGAAAAAATTAACGTTATTGTTATTACGTAAGTACGGTAACTATAGTCGGTGAGCGTTGAAAAAGGGAGTTTTATTGGTTAATCAGTACGCTACAGCGGTTAAACAAAAAAGCTTGCTGCAACAATGCCACACAGGATCATCACCAGCAGAATAATTTCGAAGCGATAGCGACGCACCATATCATCCACTCCAGTAAAGAAACACCCGGCAGAACCGGGTGTTTTTAATCATCATCTCGTGGCCGTGCGCTGAAGGCGACCTTAGTTTTTAGCTGCTGGTTTCACAACTTTTTTGTGGTGAACTTTTTTAGCAGCCTGAGCTTTCTGGGCAGCTGGTTTAGCTACTTTTTTGTGGTGAACTTTTTTAGCAGCCTGGGCTTTCTGAGCGGCTGGCTGAGTGGCTTTTTTGTGGTGAACTTTTTTAGCGGCCTGGGCTTTCTGAGCAGCTGGTTTAGTGACTTTTTTGTGGTGAACTTTTTTAGCGGCCTGGGCTTTCTGTGCAGCAGGTTTAGCTACTTTTTTATGGTGAACTTTTTTTGCAGCCTGCGCTTTCTGCGCGGCATCTTTTTTCACAGCTTTTTTGTGGTGTTTCTTAGCAGCCTGCGCTTTCTGAGCCGCTTTATGGTGTTTCTTGTGCGCAGTTTTGTGAACGGTTTTAGCCGGTGCTGCAGCGGTAGTAGTGGTTGTTGCGGCTGGCGCAGCAGCTGGAGCAGCTGTGGTGTCAGCAGCGAAAGCAACAGAAGACATACCCATAGCAGCGGCGACAACCAGTGCAAATAATTTTTTCATTGCAAATCCCTCGAAGACTATTTTTTCATGTGTAGCCCACTGCGGGGCCGGTGAAGAGACTATAGGGATATCAATGAACGGTGTCCGTGGGTGTTTGGTATCGGCGTGTAACCGATTGTACAAAGGCGGGAAAGGGCGGTCAGCTGACCGCCCGAGAGCTTAGCTATTCAGGTAACGTTGTTCAAGGTGCTGGCGGAAGAAAGCCGGATTCAGCGCTTCGCCGGTGGCGTTGATCAGCAGCTGATCGGTGGAGAAACGGCTGCCGTGCTGCCAGATGTTCTGTTGCAGCCAGTCGAATACCGGCTGCAGCTCACCGTGCTGAATCAGTTCGCTGAGCTGAGGAATCGCAAAATGTACCGAGCGGAACAGCTGTGCGGCGTACATCGCGCCCAGCGTATAGGTCGGGAAGTAGCCAAAGGCGCCGTCGGTCCAGTGGATATCCTGCATACAGCCATCGCGGTAATTACCCCGGGTATCCAGACCCAGCGACTGCATCATTTTCTCATCCCACAGCGCCGGAATATCCTCAACCTCAATCTCGCCTTCAATCAGCGCCTGCTCGATTTCATAGCGCAGAATGACATGTGCCGGATAGCTGAGCTCATCGGCGTCAACCCGGATCAGGCCAGGCTTAACCTGTTGGGTCAGGCGCACAAAATTATCCGGCTGCAGGGCAGGCTGATCGCCAAAAGTGGCGATGACCTGCGGCAGAATGCGCTGCAGCAATTCGCGGCTGCGACCAAGCTGCATCTCCATAAACAGGCTTTGTGATTCGTGGATAGCGGTGGAGCGCGCCAGCGCCACCGGCTGCCCGCGCCACTGCTGCGGCAGATTTTGCTCATAGCGCGCGTGGCCGGTTTCGTGAATCACGCCCATCAGGGCGCTGAGAAACTCATTCTCGTTGTAACGGGTGGTAATGCGCACATCTTCCGGCACGCCACCGCAGAAGGGATGCGCACTGATATCCAGCCGGCCATGGTTGAAGTCGAAACCCAGCGTTTCCATGATGCTCAGGCCGAGCTGACGCTGAGCAGGCAGGGCGAACGGCCCCTGCGGCGTGACAACAGTCTGTTGCGCCTGTTTTTCCACGACCTGCTGTAACAGATCGGGCAGCCAGGTTTTCAGTTCGCCAAAGGTTTCATCCAGCCGGGCGCGGGTCATCCCCGGTTCATAAAGATCCAGCAGCGCATCGTAACGCGAGCTGCCAGTGGCGTCGGCGCGGCGCTGGGCTTCTTCGCGGCTCAGACGCACCACCTCTTTGAGATTGGCGGCGAAGCCCTGCCAGTCGTTGGCGGGACGCTGAGTGCGCCATGCATGTTCACATACCGAACCGGCGATTGATTTGGCTTCTACAAAATCATCAGGCAGCAGGGTGGCCTGCTGGTAAGCGCGCTGCATCTCGTTGAGATTGGCCCGCTCAACATCGTTGAGTGACTGCTGCTCTGCGGCCCTGAGCCACTCACCAACCTGAGGGGCAGTGAGGATCTGGTGCTGCAACACGCTCATTTCGGCCAGCGCTTCACCACGCGCCTGACTGCCGCCCGGCGGCATGGTGGTTTGCATGTCACATCCGGCGATGGCCGTGACGTGGCTGAAACGGGAAAGGCGCTGGAACGTCTTGGTAAGTTGTTGATACGCTGAGGTCACGTAAGACTCCTTGTGGTTTTTAACGCAGCGGAATTTCCCGCAAGGTTAGATCAACCGGCCAGCAAAAGCGAACGCTGGCGCCGCCCAGCGGACTGGATTCAATAGTCACATTGCCGCTCAGCGCCTGGGCAATAGAGTGCACAATCGCAAGTCCCAGTCCGCAGCCGCCTGTAGCGCGATCGCGGCTGGGGTCCAGCCGGACAAAGGGTTCGAAAACCCGTTCACGCTCTTCAGGCGGAATGCCGGGACCGTCATCTTCCACCTGCAGACACCCTATCGGACCGTCGAACCACAAACTGACGCGCAGCCGCTGTTGCGCATAACGCAGTGCATTGTTGACCAGGTTATCCAGTACCCGCTCCATCAGGCGGGTATCAGAAATGCCGATGTTTTCACGCTGCGGCAGCTCAAGGTCGAGCCGCACGTCGGGATTGATAGTGCGGAAATCGTCAAGCCGCTCGCGCAGCCAGTTGGCCAAATCCAGCGATTTCAGATTGAGATCGACGCGCGGCCGATCAAGACGCGCATAGGTCAGCAGCTCCTCAATCAGGCTTTCTAGCTGGCCGATATCGCGATTCAGCGCCACCCGTTCGCTATCAGTGAGGTTGTCGCTCATCTCCAGCCGGTAACGCAGGCGCACCAGCGGTGTGCGCAGCTCATGCGCAATACCGTCAATCAACTGCTTCTTACTGGCGACCAGCGTATTGATGTTCTCGGCCATCTGGTTAAAGGCGATGCCGAGCCGGAACAGGCTGGAGGTGCTGTCGAAATGGGTGCGCACGTCCAGCTCGCCACGGCCAAAGCGCTGAGCCGCTTTTTCCAGTCGCTGCATCTCCTGCCAGTGGGGGCGCAGCCAGATAAACACCGGCAGCGCCAGTGACATCCCTATAAAGATCAGCAGGGCAATATCCAGCAGTCGCATCTGATGCAGATAGAAGAGATAGGGAATCGGCCCGACTGACAATACGTAGTGGCTGCGCGGAATGTGCTGCAAAAAGGTGTATTGATCGTCGAGCGCCACGATCTCTCCGGCGCGCAACCGATGCATGTTGCCTTCATCAAGCTGATATTTGTTCATCGGCTCGATGTGCAGATCGAACGACAGGCCGAGATCGAGACTCTTGATGGTTTTATTCCAGTCACGCGGCGGGATCTCGCGCAGTTCGCTGCGAATCAGGTAGAGCGAACTGGCCATCAGGTCATTCATTGACTGGCGGCCCGCACGTTCAGCGGTGAACTTGTAGACCAGCCCCACCAGCAGCGCCATCACCAGAAAGCAGACAAACAGCAGCAGATAAAACTGAATAAAAAGCTTTCTCATAGTCCGCGGGTATCCCAGGCCTGGGGCGCAAACAGATAACCTTTGTTACGAATGGTTTTAATGCGGAACGGCTCGGTGGCGCTGTCGTGCAGCTTTTTGCGCAACCGGGAGATGGCCACGTCGATGCTGCGGTCAAGGCCGTCATAGCTGACCCCGCGCAACGTTTTCAGCAGCGCATCACGGTTAAGCGTCTGGCCTGCATGGCTGGCGAGTACCCACAGCAGATCGAAATCTGCGGTGGAAAGGGCGATCTGCTCGTCAAACAGCGTGACCTGGCGGTTCAGCGCATCGATGGTCAGCGAGCCAAAACGCAGCATACGGTTGGCGGCGGGTGCGCTGGGCGCATCGTCCGGCTGTCCCTGCTGCGACTGACGCAGATGAAGGCGCAGGCGGGCCAGCAGTACCGCCGGCGGCGTGGTTTTCAGAATGTAATCCTGCGCACCCATCTCCAGGGCCAGAATATGGTTCATGTCGCTGTCCAGTGAGGTGAGCAACACGATCGGCCCCTGCCAGTTGGCCCGCAGGTCACGGCAGATAGTCATGCCATCTTTGCCTGGCAACATGATATCCAGCATCACCAGATCGGGCTGCTGTTCGGCAATGACGGCTTCAGCACGGTCGCCGCGCATCTCGACAATCACCTCAATATCATGACGACCCAGATAGGCCGCAATCAGTGAGCCCACTTCGGGTTCATCTTCTACATAAACAATTTTGTTCATAGTTCACAAAGCAGAGACAGGGATGGACGGAAGCATATCTTTTCCTGGTCCTGAGCTCTACGTTACCGCACGAAATATCCGTGGCTTGCTGGTATATAACCGGCAAAATGTGCAATCATTAGCGCGGCCTTTTTGCGCCAGGTTTGGGATATTGATGATTATCATGAGGAGCGTTAGTGTGTCTGATAAAGAGCTGGCATCAGCCATATACCCCGACCGCATCTGCTTCAATTACAGTGACTTTCTCTCCGCTTCCTGCAAAAAGCGCTGGAGCTTCGTCGATGCTATTTATGGTGTGATGCCGATATTTGGCATGGTGACACGTAAATCGGCACACCGCTTACAGGGCAGTGACGACCCGTTAAAAGAATTAGCATTACAAATCATTTCTACTCAGGTCAGCGACGAAATTAATATCGCGCGCCTGATTACCCTTGCGGAACAACAGCAGATTAGTCGCTTCGATATTCAGCTTCCTTATCCGCTTTCGGCGGAACAGCTGGACGCGATCCATCATGAATATTCCAGACCGCTGAATCTGACACAGCAGGATGACCTGCTGTGTGTCTCAATACCTGTGCAGTCACACTGAGAACCTCTCCCATCAGGCTCTGAACCTGGGCAGTGCTCACCATCCTCACGTACTATCTGTACGCCGGGTTGCTCCGCGCTGGCCGGGTTCGCACTGCCTGCAACCATTACGCCTGCCGGGCCAGGCGCTAAGTTGTCAGCTGCCATACGGCGGGCAGCGTCGCGGCAATCAGCAATCCCATTGCAATCCGCTCCAGCGAGGTTAGCGCAAACTCTGCGCGGCCACCGCGTCGTGCAAACAGAAACAGCAGCAGGCCCGGTGTATAGAGCACCACTGACATCATCAGGTGCAATGGCCCCGAGGCGTAAAGCAGCCAGATGCCATACAGGCTGGCACCGATACCGGTCGCCATCGCCAGCGGCTTATGCTGTCCGCGTACCACTTTGATCAGATATAACCCCACCAGCAGATAGGGCACCAGAATCATCTCAGAGGCGATAGTCAGCAGGTTGTTGTAGTTCGCACCGGTCAGGGCAATCAGGATCAGGCAGAGCTGAATACTGCCGTTGGTCAGCCACAGTGAGGCGGCTGGCGCGTTATGGCGGTTTTGCCGGGCGATACTGCGTGGAAATGCACCCTGTTGCGCGGCAATCAGCGGCACTTCAGCGGCCATAATCGTCCAGCTCAGATAGGCACCGCACACAGAGATAACCAGACCCACCGCAATCACCGCATCGCCCCAGTTGCCCATCAGTCGGGTCATCAATCCCGCCATGGAGGGGTTACGCATCTGAGCCAGTTCAGCACGTGGAACCACGCCAAGCGACAGCAGTGTCACCAGCAGATAGACCAGCAGCGCTGCCAGCACGGCGAATAGTGTAGCCCGGCCCACATCCTTTTTCTGGCGCGCGCGTGCAGAGACCACCACCGCCCCCTCGACGCCAATAAAGACCCACAGGGTAATCAGCATGGTCTGCTTGACCTGCTCCCATAGCGGTTGCCCCAGCGTGACGCCGGAAAAATCAAAGCGGAAGCGATCATAGTTGAACGCCATCACCGCCAGCACAATAAACAGCAGCAGCGGCACCAGCTTGCCGAGCGTCGCCATCAGATTAATGCTGGCAGCGGTCTGCACGCCGCGCAGCACCAGCCAGTGAACCAGCCACAACAGCACGGATGCACCCAGCATCGCCTGCCAGGTGTTGCCATCGCCAAAGATAATCCGGTCCGGCGTATCGGTGAAGAAGCTCAGGGCAGAGAAGACAATCACCAGATAGGAGACGTTGGCGATCACGGCGCACAGCCAGTAGCCCCACGCGGAGCAGAAGCCCATCAGCTCGCCGAAACCGGCACGGGCATAGGTAAAGATGCCACCATCCAGCTCGGGTTTAAGGCGGGTCAGCAGCAGCATCGCCAGCGACAGAAAGATGATGCCGACGCCGGTAATCAGCCAGCCCAGCAGCAGCGCCGCCGGACCGGCCACTGCAGCCATATTTTGCGGAAGACTGAACACGCCTGCGCCCAGCATTGAGCTGAGCACCAGCGCCGTCAGCGCACCGAGACCTAATTTTTTCTCCAAAACAACCTTCCCGCTAGCATATATGGCTGGGTAAATCGGATTCTGTCGCTGGGTTATGTCACACCAAAGGCACAATACAGGGACAATATCCGGTAAAACAGGCGGAGGATTTTACGGAGTGTGGCAGGGGATGGCAATGCGTGACTATGCAAAACAGCGCAGGAATTATGCAAACAGCAGGGCGGCAGGCGCCGCCCTGAGGAGGATTACTTAAACAGGTCAGCCGTGACGGTCAGGTTACCGCCACTCTGGTTCTGCCACTGGCGGGTAACGTGGTAGAACTTGGCACCTTTGTCCGCCGCACGCTTCGCCACTTCTTCTGAAATCTCTGTTGGCGTACCGAAGTGACCGGTGAAGGTTACAGTATCGAACGGCTGCATCTGCGCAGCAGTAATGGCGTTGACTTCCTGCACCGATTTGCCGTTTGGCAGATTAACGGTATAGCGCTTGCCGGTAGAGCTTTGGGTTTCGAAGAAACGGCCCACTTTGTTGCTTGGCGTTTCAGACGAGGCTACGCCTGGAATCTCTACGTTAGCCGCCGCAGCGCCACCGGTAGCCAGAGCGGCTTTACCCGCTTCTGAATCGGCAGGAATCGCATTCGGTGTCTGCACTGCGCGCTCTTTAGCATCCGCTTTATAGACATAGGCGGTGACATACTGATTGCCGCCGCTGTTGGCATCGATCTGGCGAACGATAAAGAAGGAGGCTGCGCCTTTCTGTTTTGCGGCTTTCGAAATTGCGTCGTTTACATCCGGCTGGCTGGCAAAGAAGCCGCTGACCGAAACGGTATCGAAGGGTTCGAGTTTATACGCTTCTGCTTTTGGCAGTTCGTTTACGCCGTTGAAACGACGGTAAGTCGTTGACTCTGTGGCTGCCGGGGCATCGGCTTTATAGAGGTCAGCCGTAACGCGCCAGTTACCGCTGTTACCGTTGCTGTCGTTGATCGCCTGGATGTAATAAGAGGCAGCGCCCATCTGATCTGCACGCTTAGATACCGCATCAGCAGCGTCGCCAATTGCGTTGAAACGGCCGGTAATATTAATACGTTCGAATGGCTTCAACGCGGCCGCTTTTTCTGGCGTAAGTTCCTGCGCAGCGAATGCGTTGGCTGCCAGCAGGGACAACAGAGTGGTCGCCAGAATAGTGTTCTTCAGCTTCATAAAAATAATCCTTCGCCTTACGCAAAAATGAGTACGAAAACGTGCTGGACTCTTGATGTATAACAGAATAGCCGCTGATTATTGCATGTTATAAACAGACTGTCGCAGCGATTTTTTGTGTCAGATCGCGTTATTCAACCATGATTTTTTCATTTGTTTGTCATCAAACGCAGTTACGGCCAGTTTTAGTGACAGTTACCACTAAAAGCGGTAACTGTTAGCGCTAAAATAGTTAATGCATTGTTAAATAAAGGTTTTTGTTGTTGGTTAATTCGTCCGGGTACAATTATCTCTGGCAGATTATCTGCCTGTGAGACTATTTTGCAGTGGGATAACGCAGGTTTCTTAACAGAACACTGCATAATTGGGTGAATGTCATCACTCTGCGTAGTCGCTGTAGATCGCTCGTCACATTTTCAGTAGCTTATAAACACTTTGAAATACCTGCGTTTCGTCCAAAAGCGGCTGAAATCGCGTTTCAGTCGCGCTCTCGTGGTGCAGGTTCGGGCCAACATCCTTTAACCGATGAAAGGAAACACTATGTTAATTGGAATACCCAAGGAAAGGTTGCCAAACGAGTCGCGCGTGGCCGCCACGCCTAAGACCGTGGAACAACTCATCAAGCTGGGTTTCAGCGTCACCCTTGAGCATGACGCCGGTAAACGCGCCAGCTTCGATGATGAAAGCTATATCGCAGCCGGTGCCACACTCAGCGACAGAGAGCAGGTCTGGCAGTCCGATATCGTGCTGAAGGTGAATGCGCCGGATGACGAAGAGATTGCGCTGACGCGTGCGGGCAGCACGCTGGTCAGTTTTATCTGGCCCGCACAGAATCCCGAACTGCTGTCAAAGCTGGCCGCACGTCAGGTCACGGTAATGGCAATGGATTCAGTGCCGCGTATCTCACGGGCGCAGTCGCTGGATGCCCTGAGTTCTATGGCGAACATTGCCGGTTATCGCGCCATTGTCGAAGCCGCCCATGAATTTGGCCGCTTCTTTACCGGTCAGATCACGGCAGCCGGTAAAGTGCCACCGGCAAAAGTGATGGTGATTGGGGCCGGTGTTGCCGGGCTGGCCGCGATTGGCGCAGCGGGCAGCCTGGGTGCGATTGTGCGGGCGTTTGATACCCGTCCCGAAGTCAAAGAGCAGGTGCAGAGTATGGGCGCCGAATTCCTTGAGCTCGACTTTGAAGAGGAAGCGGGTAGCGGCGACGGCTATGCCAAAGTCATGTCCGAGGCTTTCATCAAAGCTGAGATGGCGCTGTTTGCCAGTCAGGCCAGAGACGTGGACATCATTGTCACCACGGCGCTGATCCCAGGCAAACCGGCTCCGAAACTGATCACCGAAGAGATGGTCGCCAGCATGAAGCCGGGCAGCGTCATTGTTGATCTGGCGGCGCAGACCGGCGGCAACTGCGCGCTGACCGTCGCTGACCAGGTTACCGTCACGCCGAATGGCGTGAAAATCATCGGTTACACCGATCTGCCCAGCCGTCTGGCGACACAATCCTCCCAGCTCTACGGCACCAATCTGGTCAATCTGATCAAGCTGCTGTGTAAAGAGAAGAATGGCGAAATCCAGGTCGATTTCGAAGATGTGGTGGTGCGTGGCGTCACCGTGGTACGCGAAGGCGAAGTGACCTGGCCAGCCCCGCCGATTCAGGTCTCCGCCGCGCCACAGGCTGCCGCTGCCGCCGCCAAGCCGTCAGAAAAGATTGAGGCGAAGCCCGTTTCACCGTGGCGTAAATATCTGCTGATCGCCCTGGCTATTGTGCTGTTTGGCTGCCTGGCAAACGTGGCACCGGCCGACTTCCTCTCCCATTTTACCGTGTTCGCGCTCGCCTGCGTGGTGGGGTATTACGTGGTCTGGAACGTCAGTCATGCGCTGCATACACCGCTGATGTCCGTAACCAATGCCATTTCCGGCATCATTGTTATCGGTGCGGTCTTGCAGATGGGCCACGGTGGCTGGGTCACCTTTATCTCCTTTATTGCCGTGCTGATTGCCAGCATCAATATCTTTGGTGGCTTCACCGTCACCCAGCGCATGCTGAAAATGTTTCGTAAGGGGTAACACATGTCTGGCGGATTAGTCACTGCAGCCTATATTGTGGCTGCGATTCTGTTCATCTGTAGCCTTGCTGGTCTTTCGCGTCATGAGACCTCTAAGCGGGGTAATATTTTCGGTATCAGCGGTATGGCGATTGCGCTGATCGCCACCATATTTGGCCCGGACAGCGGTAATGTGGTCTGGATCCTGCTGGCGATGGTCATCGGCGGCGCTATCGGCATTCGTCTGGCGAAGAAAGTCGAAATGACGGAAATGCCAGAGCTGGTGGCGATTCTGCACAGCTTTGTTGGCCTGGCCGCAGTGCTGGTGGGCATCAACAGCTATATCGACCATGCGCCTGGCCTGCCAGCGGTGATGGAGAATATCCATCTCAGCGAAGTGTTTATCGGTATCTTTATCGGTGCCGTCACCTTCACCGGCTCGCTGGTGGCGTTTGGCAAACTGTGCGGCAAAATCTCTTCACGGCCGTTAACGTTACCGCATCGTCACAAGCTGAATCTGCTGGCGCTGGTGGTTTCGTTCCTGCTGCTGTTGTGGTTTGTTAACACCAGCAGCACGGCTGTGCAGGTGTTTGCACTCTTGCTGATGACGGTGATTGCGCTGGCGTTTGGCTGGCATCTGGTCGCGTCGATCGGCGGCGCGGATATGCCGGTCGTGGTGTCGATGCTTAACTCCTATTCAGGCTGGGCCGCCGCCGCTGCCGGTTTCATGTTGAGCAACGATCTGCTGATTGTGACCGGTGCGCTGGTGGGGTCATCCGGTGCGATCCTCTCCTACATTATGTGTAAAGCGATGAACCGTTCGTTTATCAGCGTGATCGCGGGCGGCTTTGGTACTGAAGCCAGCAGTGGCGATGAAAGTCAGGAAGCGGGCGAGCATCGTGAGATTACGGCTGAAGAGACCGCTGAGATGCTCAAGGCTTCCAGCTCGGTGATTATCACCCCAGGCTACGGCATGGCGGTAGCGCAGGCGCAGTATCCGGTCGCGGAAATGACTGCCCGACTGCGTGCGCTTGGCATCAAAGTTCGCTTCGGTATCCATCCGGTGGCGGGGCGTCTGCCGGGTCACATGAACGTGCTGCTGGCAGAGGCGAAAGTGCCTTATGACGTGGTGCTGGAGATGGATGAGATCAACGACGATTTCAGTGACACTGACACGGTGCTGGTCATTGGCGCTAACGACACGGTCAACCCGGCGGCGCAGGATGATCCCCGCAGTCCGATTGCGGGCATGCCGGTGCTGGAAGTGTGGAAGGCGCACAACGTGATAGTGTTCAAACGCTCAATGAACACTGGCTATGCCGGGGTGCAGAATCCGCTGTTCTTCAAAGAGAATAGCCAGATGCTGTTTGGCGATGCCAAAGCCAGCGTGGAAGCGATTCTTAAAGCGCTGTAATAAAAAAAGGGCGGCTAATCAGCCGCCCTCTCTGTTTCTGAGGAGGATTAATCCTCCTCATCCTCTTCATCATCCAGGTCAATCGGCGATTTGAAATCGTCCGGCTTAAGCGCCAGCAGATCGCAACGCAGATGATCAATCACCTGTTCCGCCGTATTGCCGAGGAATGCCGCCGACAGTCCGGTGCGTCCAATCGTGCCCAGCACCACCACACCGGCTCCCAGATGTGCCGCCAGATCGGGGATGACCTCTTCCGGCAGGCCCTTAGCCACATGGGTGAACTCTTCACCAATCGAGAACTTCTGCCGTAGCGCTTTCATTGCCACCAGATGCTGACCACGGATCGCGTCGTTGTAGACGCTGGGATCAAAATCGGGCAGTTCGATAGCAATATTGATAGGGGTAATCGGGTAGGCGCCGACCAGATGCACTTCGGTCTGATTCACCTTTTCCGCCAGGATCACCGTTTCACGAATAAGCTTCTGATTCAGGCCATCGTGATGCGGCTCTTCGCTGGCAAGATTGACCGCGACAATCGCTTTACCGCCTTCCGGCCACGGCTGATCTTTGACCATCCACACCGGACACGGGCATTTACGCAGCAGGTGCCAGTCGGTTGGAGTGAAAATCACTGACTCAAGGCGATCGTGCTGATGCGCCATCTTCAGCACCAGGTCATGCTGATGGGCGAGCACTTCCTGAATAATGGCTTCGTAGGGACGGTTGTGCCAGATCACTTTGATGTCAATTTCGACACCGGCATCAAGATAAGCGCGGGCCTGCTCGCGGATCCATTCGGTACGCTGGCTGATCACGCCCTGGCGCATCGACGCGCGCTCGTCCGGCGAAAGCAGGGTGGTCATCTCATATGAGAAGTCATAGATAGGCAGGAAGGCTTTAATTCTTCCGCCAAGACGTTGATTCAGATAGACCGCACGTCGCAGCGCGGGCTGATCGTCTTGCTGGGCATCAATGGCGACCAGAACATTTTGGTACTGGGACATGAGGCGTTCTCCTTAAACCAGAGCGACTGGAATAAAGATAGCCTATGTTGCACAGCGGAAGAAGTGAAAAAGTTACTGCCGGATCAACAAAATAAGATTTATTGATCCGGCTGAGGATCAGGCGGCCTGGTGGCTCTGACCGGCGAGCTCTTCCAGCAGGGCATGGTTTTCAATCGTGATGTACTTGCCTTTCACCGCCAGCATACCGGACTTCTGAAAACGCCCCAGGAGGCGGCTGATGGTTTCAACCGTCAGGCCCAGGTAATTACCGATATCGCCACGCGTCATAGTGAGGCGGAATTCGCGCTGTGAAAAGCCGCGCTGGCCAAAACGACGGGAAAGGTTCCAGATAAACGCCGCCAGGCGCTCTTCAGCATTTTTCTTCGACAGCAGCAGGATCATGTCCTGATCGCCTTTGATTTCACCGCTCATCAGACGCATCATCTGCTGACGCAGGGCCGGCATTTTGCCCGACAAATCATCAAGCGTTTCAAAAGGGATCTCACACACCATGGCCGTTTCCAGCGCCTGCGCAAAGCTGGGATGGCTGGAGCCCATAATTGCGTCAAAGCCGACTAAATCGCCCGCCAGATGGAAACCAGTGATCTGCTCATCACCCTGTTCAGTGATGGTGTAGCTTTTAATGGTGCCGGAGCGAATCGCATACAGAGACTTGAGTTCATCGCCTGCTTTGAAAAGCGTTTGCCCTTTCTGAATGGGTTTTTTACGCTCAATGATATTGTCGAGCTGATCCAGCTCATGTTCATTTAGCGTAAAGGGGATGCAGAGCTGACTGATGCTGCAATCCTGGCAGTGAATGGCACAACCGCCCGACTGAATACGACGAATGCTGCGTTTTTCAGGGATCATAATGGTTTGCTCGACGATTATTGACTGGGGTCAATTTTAACATTTTTTGTGCTGAAGGGAACTCATCCGAGCAGTTTTACACTTACAAATATTATGGACTAAGCACACAACGATAAACGCTGATGTGACGGGCTTCTCAGAATCCCGACAGGGCCGACTGTCAAGAAAACTTTCCGCTTATGTGATCTGTCACACGCTTCTGCACTGGCAGTGACTTTCGAAAAAGTGGGGTGGGCCGGTAATTCCAGCTTTTGCTACGCTAACGGGTAAAGCGTGATTTGCACATTCCATCAATATTAACCAGGTGTGAGAAAACCATGAACCTTGATGATAATGATCTCTTTCGGGATGCCATGGGCGATGTCACGCCGTTAAAAGACACCACCACAACCTTGTGGCTCAAAGCACCCTCAACGAAGGCGCCACGAAAACCGCCAGGTGAATCGGAGGAGGAAAATTTCCTGACCCGGGGCGATCTGGAGATCGTTCCACTCAATACCCCGCTGGAATATAAAGCCGACGGCATTCAGCAGGGGATTCTGGATAAACTGCGCAGAGGAGAGTATCAGCTGGATGCCAGCCTCAACCTGTTGCGGCAACCGGTCGAAACCTGTCGTCAGGCGCTCTTTAACTTTATGATGCAGGCGCACAAACAGGGAATGCGCAATCTGCTGATCATCCACGGCAAAGGTCGTGATGATGAATCGCATGCCAACATTGTGCGCAGCTATCTGGCGCGCTGGCTAAAGCAGTTTGATGACGTACAGACCTTTTGTGTGGCCCAGACCCGGCATGGCGGGGCCGGGGCGCTTTATGTCGGATTGCGCAAAACCGATAAAGCCCGGCTTGAAAACCGCGAGCGGCATGCGAAACGCAGCCGCTAACTGTGAAACTTACGGATGGTGGACATCAGCACTTCAGCACTCAGGCTAAGCTCTGCGCCGGTGCGGGTAATGATGCCCACCGGTTCGCCCGGCCCGGAAGAAGCGATCGGCAGCGCACAAACAGCGTTGTGGCTCAGATCCTCTTTAATCGCCCCGGAAGGGACGAACCAGATGTAGTCGTAGCGAAGAGCCAGCTGGCGTGCCAGTGAAGTCGAAGAGGTCTCAATGCAGTGAGGCGGAAGGGTGCAGCCCTGTTCATCCAGCATCTGCTGGGCAATCCGGCGCGGAGCGGTGCCCTCGGGCGATATCACTACCGGCCACTGCATCGCACGCGAAAGCGTGACGTTGTCACTTAACAGCGGGTGTTCCGGCCTGACTACCAGCTTGAGTGACTCCAGAAACAGCAATTCATAGGTCAGCCCGGTCATCATGGCGCTGTCCGCCATCCGGCCAATGCCAATGTCGAACTCACCGCCGCGCAAGCCCGCCAGCAGCACATTATTGTGAAGTGTCGCCACCTGAATGGTGGTGTTGGGCTGCAATTGATGAAAACGATCCAGGATGCGTGGCAGCATCCCCATCGCAGCAGTGGTCAATGCCCCCAGCCGGATAATCACCGGCGCATCGCCCGGCTGCTCATTAAAACTCTGTCCGGCATGGTTCAGCGCGTCGAGTACCCGTACCGCATGGGTCAAAAACTGCTCTCCCATGGTGGTCAGCTGCGCGCCCAGCCGGCCACGTTCAAACAGACGAACGCCAGTCAGCTCCTCCAGCTCATTCAGGGTCTTGGAGAGGGCAGGCTGGCTGAGGCTAAGCGTCTCTGCCGCCCGGCCCAGTGTGCCTTGCTGCGCAACCGCAACAAAGGTATGTAGATGGCGCAAGCGAATGCGCTGATTGAAAAGGATATTTTTTTCCATATCCTAAACTTAATGAGAATGACCGGCTTCAGGCAACTGTTAAAAATGAATTCTGTTAACTTTGCTGCAAATTTATTTTAACAAAAGATTCGAAATGACCGCGTTACCCTTTAACTCTCTGATTAAAAAGCGCTCAGCCGGGTATGCCGCTGAAATACGCCATCCTCTGACTACGGTATATCAATAACTTAACAGCTTAAATTTGAATAATTCTCAATATCATATAAAAATCTGACCGCTTAAGGTTAACGATCGGCTATCATTAGCGCCGTTTTTTTTACTTAAACTGATGTCAGATTTCGTTACTCCAGAGGAGTGTTCATTGACCAGCGTCGAGGCGGTAGATGTCCGCCAGCTTATCAACCAGCAGGGGCTGAGCCACTGGCAAAAGCGGCTCATTGCGCTCTGTTTTATCGTGGTGGCACTCGATGGCATGGACATTGCGATCATGGGATTTATTGCGCCGACACTGAAAGCCGCGTGGGGGGTGAGCAATCATCAGCTCGGGGTCGTCATCAGCGCAGCGTTAATCGGGCTGGCGCTGGGTGCCATGGTGGCAGGGCCACTGGCTGACCGCTATGGCCGTCGCATGATGATTATCCTCAGCGTCTTCTTTTTCGGTCTCTGGACGCTGGCAACGGCGCTGTCACAAAACATTGAGCAGATGATGCTGTTCCGTTTCCTGACCGGGCTGGGACTGGGTGCGGCGATGCCCAACGTCGGCACGCTGGTGGCGGAATATGCACCTGAGCGGCGGCGGGCTTTTATCATCACGGTGGTGTTCTGCGGCTTTACCTTTGGTGCCGCCAGCGGGGGATTTGCTGCCTCCTGGCTGCTACCGCGCTATGACTGGCACTCCGTGCTGCTGCTGGGCGGTATTCTGCCGCTGCTGGTGTTGCCATTACTGATCCGCGGCCTGCCGGAGTCGGTGCGATTTCTTATCAGCCGTGGCGCACCGGCTGCCCGCATTCACGCCATCCTCGACCGGATGATGCCGGGCAAAACCGCGCCCGACTGTGCGTTTCACGCGCCAGAGGCCACCGTGCCGGTGAGCGGCGCGATAGGCACCGTACTTTCACGCCGCTATCTGTTTGGCAGCACCATGCTGTGGGGCGGCTACTTTATGGGGCTGTTCATGGTTTACCTGATTGGCAGCTGGCTGCCGTCGCTGGTCAACACCCTGGGCATGTCAGTGACCGAAGCGGCGATTATCACCGCGATGTATCAGGCGGGCGGGACGCTGGGCTCCCTGTTTGCGGGCTGGATGATGGATCGCTTCAACGCTAACCTGGCCCTGGCGGCGATCTACGGCTGCGGCGGGCTGTTTATTGTGGCACTGGGCTTTTCACCCGCGGAAGTGGGTATGATGAGTGCGATCGCCTTTTGCAGTGGCTTCTGTTTCAACGGGGCCAATACTGGTATGAATGCCTTATCCGCCAGCTATTATCCTACCCACGCCCGCGCTACCGGTTCCAGCTGGATGCATGGAGTGGGCCGCATCGGCGCGATTTTAAGCGCCTTTGTTGGCGCAGAGATGATGTCTCTTGGATGGTCTTTCAGCGTAATCTTTCTGCTGCTGGCAATACCGGCTGTGATCACTACCCTGATGCTGCTGTTAAAAAACCGCTACGGCTTTAAGCCGATCACAGATTCGTGATTTTTTCCGCTGAGGCCAGCCTGTTGCATTACATTAGCAGCAACGCTAACGGTGTCAGGTGGATAAGATGGACAACTTTCTCAGTGCGGATCTCATCCGCACCCGTTTCTCTCAGGCGATGTCAGCTATGTATCAGCAGGAAGTGCCGCAATATGGCACGCTGATGCAGCTGGTGGCGACCGTCAACGACCGCGTGCTGGAAGCGGATATCGCGCTGAAAGATCGTCTCACCGCAGCCGATGAGATCGACCGACTCAACCTGGAACGTCACGGTGCGATCCGTGTGGGCACGGCAGATGAATTAGCCACACTGCGGCAGCTGTTCGCGGTGATGGGAATGCACCCGGTTGGCTATTACGATCTCTCTCAGGCTGGTGTGCCGGTGCACTCCACGGCGTTCCGGCCGGTCACCGATGCGGCGCTGCGGCGCAATCCCTTTCGGGTCTTTACCTCGCTGTTACGCCCTGAACTGATCGACGACCACGCGCTGCGTGAAAAGGCGGCGGAGATTCTTGCCGCGCGTGACATTTTCACCCCCCGTTGCCGGGCGCTTCTGGAACTGCATCAGCAGCAGGGCGGATTAACTGACGAGCAGGCCACTGAGTTTGTTACCGAAGCACTGGAAACCTTCCGCTGGCATGCCCATAGCAGCGTGGACAGTCAGACCTATCAGGCGCTGAACCAGCAGCATCGGCTGATCGCTGACGTAGTCTGCTTTCCCGGCTGCCACATCAACCATCTCACGCCGCGCACGCTGGATATTGACCGCGTACAGCAACTGATGCCGTCGCGCGGTATCGATCCGAAAACCCTGATCGAGGGACCACCGCGTCGTCAGGTACCGATCCTGTTACGTCAGACCAGCTTTAAAGCGCTGGAAGAGCCGATCATCTTTCAGGATGGGCATCAGGGAACCCATACTGCACGCTTCGGTGAAATTGAGCAGCGCGGCGTGGCGCTGACGCCTCAGGGCCGTGCGCTCTACGATCGGCTACTCAGCGAGGCGGGCAGCGGTCAGGATAATCAGCAGCATCAGCAACATCTGGCGGCGATTTTCCGTGACTTCCCCGACGACGAAACCACGCTGCGCCAGCAGGAGCTGGCCTGGTTCCATTATCGCCTGAGTGAAAAGGGCATCGCGACGCCGCCGGCTCAGGGTGAATCGCTGGAGACTCTCATCGAAGAAGGTCGTGTGCTGGCAGACCCCATCATCTACGAAGATTTTCTGCCCGTCAGCGCGGCGGGCATTTTCCAGTCCAACCTCGGCGATCGGGCGCAGGTTCGTTCGGCGGGACAGGCGAGCCGCCAGGCATTTGAAGCCGCGCTGGGCGCTGTCGTGCTGGATGAGATGGCGTTATACGAAGAGCGGCAGCAGCGCTCGCTGGCACAGTGCGGCTTACGGCCAGACTGACGCCTCTGCGGGCAACAGGCGCGTTGCCCGCAACGCTTTCTCCGCACTCGCCCTGCTAAGGCCAGTGGACCTGAAGTAGAGCAACGCGGGTAATATGCTGACAGGACTGGGGAAAAACAACGCTTTACCGCTCAGCGCAGGTTTACCCGCGTGAGTATCTTAATCTATTAGCAGGCTGACTGATTAACAGCCGCACAACCGCACGTGATAACAGAGCAACGACGCGCCACTCCGGCGCTGGCAGCGTCATTGACCAATCGCGAAAAGATAAACAACGTTGAATCATAACCGTAACTGACTCTCTGAACCTGTTGATGAGCATGTTCACGCCTGCCCCTCACGCTTCGGCATATTCTGCAAATCCCTTCCGTACCTGGACAATGCTGGCGGGCCTGCAAATAATGGAGGGACGTTTGAACAGGGAAACAGGAATGAAAAACGAAACAGGTCTGAGGATCATGACTGCTGAGGGGGAGTTGCGTGGATGCATGGACGATGACCTTTTCGTATTCAAAGGCATACCTTATGCGGCGGCACCGCTTGGCGCACTGCGCTGGCGTCCGCCACAGCCGGTTACGCCCTGGCAGCAGGTGCGCGACGCCACCGCGTTTGGGGCTTCCGGCTGGCAAAATCGCACTTACTGCCAGGCCGTGGGCGGTGGCGATCCGGGTGAGTTCAGCGAAGACTGCCTCTACCTTAATGTCTGGACGCCCGATGTCGCGCCCGTGAAACCCCTGCCGGTAATGGTATGGCTGCACGGTGGTGGCTACACCATTGGTGCTGGCGGGCTGGCACCTTACAACGGCAAGCCGATGGCTTCACGCGGCGCGGTGGTGGTGACGCTCAACTACCGGCTAGGCCATCTCGGTTTCTTCTCTCATCCGGCCCTGGATGCTGAATACCCTGTTGCCAGCACGGTCAACAATTTTGGCCTGCTGGATCAGATTGCCGCACTGCAGTGGGTGCAGCGCAACATTCCTGCCTTTGGCGGCGACCGCCGCAATGTGACACTTTTCGGTGAATCCTCAGGCGCACGCAGCGTGCTGTCACTCTGCTGTTCGCCACTGGCCGAAGGGCTGTTTCATAAAGGGATTGTGCAGAGCGCCTACAGCCTGCCTGATACGCCGCTGAAAAAAGCGCGTCAGCAGGGTATGGCGGTGGCCCGCCATTTCGGTCTGCCGCCCGATGCCAGCGCTGATGACCTGCGCGCACTGCCTGCCGATGCCTTCTGGTCGCTGGAAGGGCCGCTGGCGATCCCGCCGGTGCCGATTGCGGGTGACGCTGTTCTGCCTGAGCCGATGCTGAAAACCTTTATGGCTGCAAAACAGCACCGTCTGCCGCTGATGGCGGGCAGCAACAGCGATGAAGCCAGCGTGCTGGAATATTTTGGCGTGGATGCCACCGCAGTGTTGCATCAGCTACGCGATAAAAATCGTCTCACTTACCGGACGCTGAAATGGATGTATGACATTCATGACGATCAGCGGCTGGGACGTGCCGTGGCGCGCGATATGGCCTTCAGCCTGGTGCCGTGGCTGGTGATGCGGGCGCAGCACAATGCCGGAATGCCAGGCTGGCGCTACTGGTTTGATTATGTCTCTGAACATGCCCGTGACCTCTATCCGCACGGCACCTGGCACGGCAACGAAGTGCCTTATGTGCTGAACACGCTGAGTCAGATGCCGGATCCCAACGAAGAACGACCCTTCAGTGAGGCCGATCGGGCATTTGCGGCACGGGTCAGCGAATACTGGTTTACCTTTGCCCGTGATGCTACGGAATACAAGCATCAGCTGGAGGGGGAAGTCGTGTGGCCAGCCTGGCACCCAGGCTCTGACGTGACAATGTCACTCGGTGATGATCGGAAGAGCGGGCTGGTTCTGAAGCGGAACTTTATGCGCGCCCGTATGCGGCTTTTCCGGCTATTAATGACTCGTATGGTCAGGCTTTAAACGGCAGCTCATGGTTAGCCTGCTAACCATCAAATTGCGCGAATGGAATTAATCTGCTTTTTAAAGGTTAACCTGCTGAATAAAAAGGCTATAAAGTGAAATTTGCCTTAGGGACGCTGTAAAATATTAGGTAACAAAACAGTTACATCTTCACAATCGCATGCCGATAAACCTCCTATGCCCGACGCTTGCGGGTCAACGTGTATAGGATTTTGGTATGGGAATGCTCAAAAATTTTACCATTCGCGCAGTGATGCTCTCTATTCTGGGACTGTTTTGTTTACTGTGGAGCGGCGTCGGGCTGTATAGCATTCACTCTCTTGGCGCGCTCAGCGAAGGGAATGATGTGGACCGTCATCTGGTTGAGCAAATGACGGTGCTGAGCAAAGGCAACGATCAATATTTTCGTGTCATCACGCGCTTATCCCGCGTGATGGAAAGCAAAGCCGCAGGTCAGACCCTGAACGATGAGGCTTATGCTCCGGTGCAGCAGGCGCTGGACAGCATGACCCAGCAACTGGCGCGCTTTAAACAACTGGCACCCGGCCCGATGAACCCGGATGTCGTGGATGGGGTGATTCAGAGCTGGCAAAAGCTGCTGGATGCGGGCGTCACGCCACAGTTGCAGCTGGCCCGTCAGGCCTCGCCTGATGCTTATCGTCAGCAGGCAAATAACGTTACACCGCCACTCAGTCGTGCCTTTGGCATCAGCGCAGAGAAATTCAGCCAGGGCGCAGCTGAAAAGCTGGATGCAACCCGGGTTGAAGTGGATCACCTCACCGCGATGACCAAAACGATTATTACCATCACGGTAATTATCGGCCTGTTTATTCTGCTGTTTACCGACCGCTATCTGGTGGCGATGCTGGTCCGTCCGCTGGAAAGTATCCGTACCCACTTCGCGGTCATTGCCACGGGCGACCTGAGTCAGCCGGTATCCGATTTCGGACGCAACTGCGTCGGTAAACTGGTGCCGCTGCTGAGCGCCATGCA
The DNA here is from genome assembly GCF_024520875.1 of Pantoea sp. Ft-CA_14. Lineage (NCBI taxonomy): Bacteria > Pseudomonadati > Pseudomonadota > Gammaproteobacteria > Enterobacterales > Erwiniaceae > Pantoea > Pantoea sp. Ft-CA_14. The sequence continues at coordinate 164,540 of NZ_JALNPM010000009.1, forward strand.
GGATAGCCTGCGTGAAGCGGTCAGCGCCATTCGCAGCGGCACTGAGAATATCTCGCGCGGTGCCGCAGAGATTTCTGCCGGTAACAACGACCTCTCTTCACGTACCGAAGAGCAGGCCGCTGCGCTCGAACAGACTGCGGCCAGCATGGAGCAGTTGACGGCCACGGTAAAATTCAACGCCGATAATGCCCGCCAGGCCAGCCTGCTGGCAGAAACCGCCACCACCACGGCACAACGTGGCGGTCAGCTGGTCAGTGAAGTCGTCAGCACTATGGATGGCATCTCAGGCAGCTCGAAGAAAATCGCTGAAATCACTAACGTGATCAACGGCATCGCTTTCCAGACCAATATTCTGGCGCTGAACGCCGCCGTCGAAGCGGCACGTGCTGGCGAACAGGGGCGGGGTTTTGCGGTCGTTGCCTCTGAAGTGCGTAACCTTGCACAGCGCAGCGCCAATGCCGCGAAAGAGATTGCGACGCTGATTGAAGATTCGGTTCAGCGTGTAGGTAAAGGCGCCGAGCTGGTCAGCACCACCGGCGGCACCATGAACAATATTCTGAAATCGGTGCAGGATGTTGATGCGATCATGAAACAGATTGCTTCCGCCTCAGAAGAGCAGAGCAAAGGCATCTCTCAGGTGGGTGCTGCGGTAACCGAAATGGATAGCGTGACCCAGCAGAACGCCTCACTGGTTGAAGAGGTTTCTGCCGCGGCGAGCGCACTGGCATTGCAGACGGAAGCGCTGCAGGCTTCTGTGTCGAAGTTCCGTCTCTCCAGCAACCGCCAGACCGCACCGGTCATCACGAATAAACCTGCCGCGCCGAAAGCAACCGTGCTGAGTGCGCCTCAGGCTAAACCGGCGGATAACGGCGACTGGGTCACCTTCTGATCCCTGCACAGCCACGCCACCAGCTCCGCCAGGAACGGTGGCGCATCCTGCGCGGGCCGTTTCAGTAAACTGTAAACCGCACCGGTTTTTGCCTCGCCAGCGAACGGCTTAATCAGCCTGCCGCTGGCTATATCACTCTCCACCAGATTGCTGTCGGCCATCGCCACACCAAACCCCTGAATCGCTGCACTGATCGCTAAGTCCATGGTGGCAAAATGCTGGTTCCGCTTCATGTTCAGCGTCACCTGCTGCGCCTGCAGCCAGCACTGCCAGTCACGCGTATCTGCCGTCGGATGCAAAAAGGTCATTGTGGCCAGTGCCGCCGGGGAGTCCGGGCGGGGTTGATCGGCCGCCATCACTGGCGTCAGCGACTCACTGAACAGGCAAATTCCGTCAGGGTGCGGCTTACCATAGACAATCGCCACATCGAAGTTCTCCAGCTGCGCGGCATGATCCAGCGTGGTGGTCAGGGCCACATGCAGTTCAGGACGATGATGCTCCAGCGCCATCAGCCGGGGCACCAGCCAGCGCATCGCACAGGTTGGCGCTTTCAGGCGAATGCTGACCTGACTACGGCGGACCTTCTCGCTGGCCTGAACCATCAGCTCAAAACCCTGCTGTAAGTCGGGCAGCAGCGCCGCGCCCTGAGGGGTCAGGCGCAGACCGCGCGCGTGGCGGTCAAACAGCGTCACGCCCAGCCACTGCTCCAGGGCGGCAATCTTACGACTGACGGCGCCCTGCGTCAGGCAAAGTTCGCGGGCAGCGTGAGTCAGATTGAGATGTCGGGCGGTCACCAGAAAGGCGTGAATGGCATTAAGCGGCAGCGATAAGCGTGACACGGTGAACCTCAGCTATGCATTTTTGTCATGGCTATTATGACGACATTTCGCTTGCCGACTCAAGTCGCAGCCCGTTGAATAGCTATTTACCGCATCTGAGCGGTTAAGCCCCTGACGGAGAGAGTATGTCCCTGAAAACGCCTGTCGCTATCCACTCAAAATTGCCGGACGTCGGCACCACTATTTTCAGCGTGATTGGCCAGCTTTCGGCGCAGCATCAGGCGATTAACCTGTCGCAGGGCGCGCCCAATTTCCCCTGTGATCCGGCGCTGGTCGACTCAGTCAGCCGCGCGATGCAGGAAGGACATAATCAGTATGCCGCCATGATGGGCTTGCCCGCCTTACGCGACGCGCTTGCCAGCAAAGTGCAGGCGCTCTATGGACAACAATATGATGCCACCAGTGAAGTGCTGATCACCGGCAGCGCCAGCCAGGGGCTCTATATGGCGATTACCGCGCTGGTTCATCAGGGCGATGAGGTGATCTTCTTTGAACCGGCGTTTGACAGCTACGCGCCGGTGGTGCGGTTGCAGGGCGGTAAACCGATTGGCCTGAAGTTGCAGGTGCCGTCATTTGCTATCGACTGGGATCAGTTGCGGGCAGCAATCACGCCGCGCACCCGGATGATCATTATTAATACGCCGCACAACCCCAGCGCGCAGGTGCTGACCCCCGACGACCTGAATCAGCTGGCAGCCTTAATCCGCAACACCGATATCGTGGTGCTCTCCGATGAGGTTTACGAGCATATTCTGTTTGATGGGCGACCGCATTGTGGGATGGCGACGCATCCGGAGCTGGCAGCCCGCAGCGTCATTGTCTCTTCGTTTGGCAAAACCTTCCACGTCACCGGCTGGCGGGTAGGCTACTGTCTGGCACCGGCAGAGCTGATGACTGAGCTGGTGAAAGTGCATCAGTTTATGATGTACGCCGCCGATACACCGATGCAGGTCGGTTTCGCACACTATCTGCAGACGCCAGAGAACTATCTGTCGCTCAGTGCCTTCTATCAGCAGAAGCGCGATCGGCTGATTGCCCTGATGCAGAACTCCCCGTTCCGGCTGCTGCCGAGTGCTGGTTCGTTCTTTATGCTCGCCAGCTATGGACATTTCAGTGACGAACCGGACAGTGAAATGGTAAAACGTCTTATCGTCGATCACGGTGTGGCGACCATACCGCTGTCGGCGTTTTATATGGATGGCACAGATAACAAACTGATTCGGCTCTCTTTTGCTAAAGACGAGGCGACACTTGAGGCTGGCGCGGCTGCGCTATGTGCTTTTTCTCACTGATTCACGCCACCGCGTGAGGCAGCTCGGGGAACAGGTAACCAGGACTTTTCGGGGTAAATAACATAATGAAGAAACTGAACGCGCTTTTTCTCGCTCTGGGCATGATGACATCGGTACAGGCACTGGCACAGGATTTACGCTACGGCGTGGAGTCACAATATCCGCCTTTTGAAAGCCGCAATGCTAAAGGGGAACTGGAAGGCTTTGATATCGAGCTGGGCAATGCCATCTGTAAGGCGGGCAACTTCAGCTGCCACTGGGTTGAGAGCAGCTTTGATGCGCTGATCCCGGCACTGCAGGCGAAAAAGTTCGACGCCATTAACTCGGCGATGAACATCACCGAAGCGCGCGCCAGAAGCATTGCGTTTACGCAGCCGATCTACCGTATTCCGACCATGTTAGTGGCGAAGACCGGTGAAAATCTGGCACCGACTGCCGAAGGTCTGAAGGGCAAGAACATCGGTGTATTACAGGGATCCATCCAGGAAACCTATGCGAAGAAGCACTGGGAGCCGCAGGGTGTGACCGTGACCTCGTATCAGGATCAAAACCAGGTTTACAACGACATGGTCGCGGGCCGTCTGGATGGCACACTGGTGATGTCCGCTGCCGGTCAGTCTGGCTTCCTCGATAAACCGCAGGGCAAAGGCTTTGGGTTTGTTGGCAAGCCAGTCGAAGATGACGCGATTCTTGGTTCAGGCATCGGCTACGGCCTGCGCAAAGATGACGCGCAGCTGAAGCAGTCACTGGATGCGGCGATTGCTAAAGTGCAGGGCGATGGCACCATCAAAAAGCTGGCTGAAAAATATTTCCCAGGCATTGATGTCAGCGCGAAGCCATAATCGCAATCGGGCGCGTTCTGCGCCCGATTCCTCCGCTTATTCCGCCGCCAGATAACAGAGCTTTTCCGCCACCTGATAGGACTTCACAAACGACGTTACCGGCAGAAATTCGAAGCGTGAATGGAAGTTGTGCGCGCCGGTAAAGAAGTTCGGCGTCAGCAGACCTTTGGCTGACAGCGCGGCACCGTCTGTACCGCCACGCATCGGAATCACCTTCGGCTCAATCTCCAGCGCGGCAAAAGCACTGAAGATCAGGTCAATCGCCCGACGATCCTCGCCCAGGGCATTGCTGATATTGCTGTAAGTATCGCTGATACTCACGTTCACCTTGCCGGTGGGGTAACGCGCCGCCAGATCCTCTGAGGCCTGCTGCAACTGTTGCTTACGTGCCGCAAAGCTGGTCAGATCAAAATCACGGATTGAGGCCTTCAGCGTTGCCTTGCTGGCGTTGGCCTGAATCTCATTGAACCAGATATAGCCTTCACGGCCTTCAGTGTGCTCCGGGGTCTGCTGCCGATCAAACAGGCTGATGTAGTCATGGGCCATCAGCAGCGGATTGACCAGCACCCCTTTGCCCGACATCGGATGGGCGGGTACACCGGTAAACACAATTTCTGCAGCGGCACCGTTGAAGTTTTCATAGACCACTTCGCCCAGTTCGCAGCAGTCGATGGTCCAGGCGAAATCAACATTAAAGCGCGTTTCCAGATCCAGCGCTTTCGCGCCGCGCAGCCCAATCTCTTCGTCCGGCACAAAGGCCACCACGATGTCGCCGTGGTCGCCGTTAAGGTTCTGCATCAGCGTCATCACCACGGTGACCGCCGCTTTGTTGTCCGCGCCCAGCACGCTGGTGCCGTCGCTGAAGATCACCTGCTGACCGACGTAGGGCGCGATCTCCGGATGTTCATCGCGGCGCAGCCAGATATCCTGCTCTGCATTCAGACAGAGATCTTCGCCCTGCCAGGTGAGGATCTGCGGGTGGATATCGGGCGACAAACCGACATCAACGGTATCGATATGCGTAATAAACCCGATGCGCGGCGCGTCAGGCCGGTTGCCGCGTTTCACCGCCGTCACCGTAGCATGCTCATCAATCACTACCTCATCCAGCCCTGACGCGCGCAGCTCATCCGCCAGCAGTTCCGCCATGGCGTGCTGGCTCGGCGTGCTGGGCAGGGTGGTGGATTTGGCATCGCTCTGACTGCTGATGGCGAGGTAACGGAAAAAACGTTCTGTGAGCTGCGACTCAAGTTTGTCTGTCATCACTATTCCTTATTAGTCAGCCACCGGCGGGGTTCGTTATGGTGCCGAATCGTGCTATCAATGAAGCATCTGAATGATTCATTTAGATATTGTGATCACCGGAAGTCAATACAAAGCGAGGATAATAATGAAAATCAAGATAGCCACCTTAGCGCTTGTTACGGCTGGGATAGCGCTGGCTGGCAGCGTTAACGCCAAAACGCTGGTCTTCTGTTCTGAGGGATCGCCAGAGAACTTTAACCCGCAGCTCTATACCTCCGGGACCAGCGTTGACGCCAGTGCGGTGCCGGTTTTCAACCGGCTGGTGGACTTTACGCCTGGCACCACCAACCTGGTGCCCAGCCTGGCGGAACGCTGGGAAATCAGCCCGGATGGCACGGTTTACACCTTCCATCTGCGCAAGAACGTGAAGTTTCAGAGCAATAAAGCCTTCAAACCCAGCCGCGACTTCAACGCCGACGATGTGATCTTCTCGTTTATGCGCCAGATGGACCCTAAAAATCCCTACCACAATGTCTCTGGCGGCACTTATTCCAACTTCGAAAGCCTGGAACTCTCCACGCTGATTAAAAGTATCGACCGGGTTGATGACCACACCGTGCGTTTTACGCTGTCCCATCCGGAAGCGCCGTTCCTTGCCGATCTCGCCTGGTACTTCGCCTCGATCCACTCGGCGGAATATGCAGACGCGATGCTGAAAGCGGGGACGCCGGAGAAGGTCGATATGAACCCGATCGGCACCGGACCGTTTGAGCTGGTGCAGTATCAGAAAGATTCCCGCATTCTCTACAAAGCGTTCCCGGACTACTGGCAGGGCAAGGCGAAACTCGATCGGCTGGTGTTCAGCATCACGCCGGATGCCTCCGTGCGCTACGCCAAGCTGGAGAAGAACGAGTGTCAGGTGATGCCTTTCCCTAATCCCGCCGATCTTGAAAAGATGCGCGCTAACCCGGATATCACCCTGGAACAAAAGGCGGGTCTGAATACCGGCTTCCTGGCGTTTAACACCACTAAAGCGCCAACCGATAACGTTAAAGTGCGTCAGGCGCTGGCGATGGCGATCAACAAACCGGCAATAATCGAGGCGATTTTTAAAGGCACCGGCACGGTTGCGAAAAATATCCTGCCACCGGGCGTCTGGAGCGCCGACAAAGATCTGAAAGATTACGACTACGATCCAGAGAAGGCCAAAGCCCTGCTGCAACAGGCGGGTGTGAAACCGGGTACCGAAATTGCGCTCTGGGCGATGCCGGTTCAGCGGCCTTACAACCCGAATGCGCGCCGCATGGCGGAGATGATTCAGTCGGACTGGGCTAAAGTGGGCATCAAAGCCAATATCGTCAGCTATGAGTGGGGCGAATACCTGAAACGCGTGCGCAGCGGCGAGCATCAGGCGGCGCTGATGGGCTGGACCACCGCCACCGGCGATCCGGACAACTTCTTTGGCCCGCTTTACAGCTGTACCTCTGCACAGGGCGGTTCCAACTCCTCAAAATGGTGCTATCAGCCGTTCGAGAAGTTAATCACCGAAGCCCGCGCCGAGCCGGATCAGGGCAAACGCACCGCGCTCTATCTGCAGGCACAGCAGATGATGCATGACCAGATGCCTGCGGTGATGATTGCGCACTCCACCATCTTTGAGCCGGTGCGCAAATCGGTCAGCGGCTATCAGGTCGATCCGTTCGGCAAGCACATCTTCTATCAGGTGGATATTAAGCAGTAAACGGTAACAGCTATCAGCAGGGGCGCATACACATGTGGGCCTCTGCTGTCTGGCTCAGCTTAAAAAGAACTGACAGCAATAAATAAGTTCAATGCGAAGGGAACATGCCCCGAAGAGGAAAGCGTCCCGCCGCCCGGATAAAAACGCCGGGAGCGTTTTTGAACAACGCAACGCGTTGGCCCGGCTACGGGCGCACCTCAGGGATGAGGTGCGTAATCGCGCGGGCCGAGCATGCCATGGAGGCCGGCTTTTGCGACTTTCCGATCGGGTCGTGTTCCCTAAGCCAGCACTATCTGACAGCCATCCAGCGCAGACTTTAACAACCAAACTCCTTTAAGCCTGTATCACTCATCCCATCCTCACCTGCTGATCCATCTCCGTTAGCCGCTGCTGCAAAAACTGCAGAAACAGCGTCAGCGCCGCATTCCGCTGGCGGCCGGACACCGTCTGAAGCTGCAACGTTCGCTGACTCAGCTGATCCACCCCCATCGAACGCAACACCAGATTTTGCGTGTTGCGCTCAAACAACAGGGTAAACGCACTGCAAATGGTTACTGCCTGCGGTGTATGCAGCAAAAAGTGGTAGAGCGTAGCGAAATAGTCGCAGGTCAGCACCGGCTCGACCACGCAGTCATTCATCTGACAGGAGAGGTCAAACAACTGCCGCACGGTAGTATGCTGACCTGGCAACGCCAGCGGCCAGCCATGCAGATCGGCCAGCGTCACCTGACGCGACGCCAGCGGATGCGACAGATGCATCGCCAGTAACACCGGCGCCGGCCACGAGCCGAGCACCTCAACGCTGCGCTCCGGCTGCAGACTGAACTGCAGCGCAACATCACATTCCCCAGCCCTGACGCATGCCGCCACGCCCTGCGAGTGCGTCACGTTAAGCGCAAACAGCACGCCGGGATTGGCCTGACGAAACTCCGCCAGCAGACCCGGCAGCAGACTGAACGCCATTCCGTCGGTACAGGCGATGCGGATCAGGCTGCGCCGCATTGCTTTCAGCCCCTTAATCTCCGCCAGCGCATATTCCATATCGAGCTGACTCTTGCGCACATGATGCGCGAATATTTCACCGGCTTCGTTCAATACCATGCCGCGTGCATGCCGCTCAAACAGCGGCACACCCACCTGCGTTTCCAGGCGCTGGATCTGGCGACTAATCGCCGACACCGCCACAAAGAGCTGCTCGCTGGCGGCGCTGAGCGATCCGCACTGTACGACCGCCAGGAAATAGCGGATCTCACTGCTTAACATGGTCACTCCAACAAAACGCATCATAAAAGGGCAGGCGTGGCTTGCTTTAAAAGCAAGGCTCACTCGATAAATTAATAATTGTGGCAAAGAGAGAAGTTTGTCAAAGATAAAGCACGATAAAAAGAACAGACAGGGCAAACATGACAGAGCAACAGACCGTTGACCAGGCGATGCACTATTTCGACAGTGGCGAGTTTCAGCAGCTGCTGGCACGACGAATTTCCTGCGTAACTGAAAGCCAGCACGCCAGCAGGCAGGTGGAGCTTGAGATCTATCTGCAGCAGGAGATTGGCCCGCAGCTGGCGGCGATGGGCTTTACGCTGCACCCGTTTGAGAATCCGCAGCCCGGCAGCCCGCCGTTTCTGATCGCCACGCTCATTGAAGATCCCTCCAGACCGACGCTGCTCTGCTATGGCCACGGCGATGTGGTGTTCGGCGACGATGAGAACTGGCGCGACGGTTTATCACCGTGGCGACTCACGGCTGAAGATGACCGCCTGTATGGGCGCGGCAGTGCGGACAACAAAGGCCAGCACTGCATCAATCTCGCGGCGCTGGAGCAGGTGTGGCAGGCACGCGGTGGCGCACTGGGCTTCAACTGCAAAATTTTGTTTGAAATGGGTGAAGAGATCAGTTCACCGGGGCTGGCGGAGATTTGTCAGCAGCAGCGGGCGCTGTTACAGGCCGACCTCTTTATCGCCTCTGATGGCCCGCGACTGAACGCGGTGCGGCCGACACTGTTCCTGGGTTCGCGTGGCGCGGCGAACTTTCGTCTGACTATCAGGGCGCGCGACAACGCCTATCACTCCGGCAACTGGGGCGGACTGCTGAGCAATCCCGGCACCCAGCTGGCGAATGCGCTCGCCTGCCTGGTGAATGCACAGGGTGTTTTGCAGGTCGCCGCGCTGAAACCGGACTCCCTGACCGATGCGGTGCGCGCCATCCTCAGTGATATCGAGGTGGGCGGAATGCCGGGCGATCCGGCGCTGGCCGACGGCTGGGGCGAGCCGGGACTGACGCCTGCGGAGCGTCTTTATGGCTGGAACACGCTGGAGGTGCTGGCGTTTGAAACCGGTAACCCGGCACGCCCGATGAACGCCATTCCCGGCAGCGCCACGGCGGTGTGTCAGCTGCGATTTGTGGTCGGCACCGACTGGGAAAATCTGGTCCGGCATGTCGAAAGTCACCTGCATCAGCACGGCTTCGATAACGTCAGCGTGGAGTTTATGCGCGGTTCACCTGCAACGCGACTCGATCCGCAGGATCCGCTGGTGGCCTGGGCGCTGGACACGCTGGCCCGCAGCAGCGGTAAAAAACCGGCGCTGTTGCCCAATCTCGGCGGTTCACTGCCCAATGAGGTATTTGCCGATATCCTCGGCCTCCCGACGCTGTGGGTGCCCCATTCCTATCCGGCCTGCGGCCAGCACGGCGTTAACGAACACATGCTCACCTCTGTTGCACGTGAAGGGCTGGCGATCATGACCCGCCTTTTCTGGCAACTGGGTGAAGAGGGCGAACAACTGATGTCGCGCCACCATCAGTGGCGGAGAGGTGAACAATGAGCAGCATCGCGCAGAGTACTCCGCAGGTGAAACCGAGCCTGCACAAAACGCTGTTCGCTACCTGCATTGGTAACGCGCTGGAGTGGTTCGACATCGCAGTGTATGGCTTCTTCGCCAGCTACATCGCGCACGTCTTCTTTCCGGTCAGCGATCCGTCGGTGTCGCTGCTGCTGACCTTCGGCAGCTTCGGCATCTCATTCCTGATCCGTCCCCTGGGTGCCATCGTGCTGGGCAACTATGCCGACCGTCATGGCCGTAAAAAAGCGCTGCTGCTCTCAATCAATCTGATGATGCTGGGCGGGGCGATCATTACCTTTATGCCGGGTTACGCCACTATTGGTCTGGCGGCGCCGCTGCTGATTATTCTGGCTCGTCTGATTCAGGGCTTCTCTGCCGGGGGCGAGTTTGGCAGTTCCACCGCTTTCCTGGTAGAGCACTTTCCCGAGCGCAAAGCCTTTATCGCCAGCTGGCAGTTCGCCACACAGGGCGCCAGTACTCTGATGGCATCGGCGTTCGGCCTGGGGCTGACACACTGGCTGAGCGAAAGCGAGATTCAGGCGTGGGGCTGGCGTATCCCGTTTGCCTTCGGCTTACTCATTGGGCCGCTGGGGATCTACATTCGCCGTCACGTGCAGGAGCCCGCCAGCTTTGCGACGCAGGAGAAGGAAGCCGCACCGCTGAAAACGCTGTTCGGGCGGCAGAAAGCGCTGATCACCCTGGCGATTGGGGTGATGGTGATCTCGACCGCGGTCAACTACATGCTCAATTACATTCCGACCTACGCCACCAAAACGCTGCATCTGCCGGGATCGGTGGCCTTCACCGCCACGCTGGTCGCAGGGATTATCCTGACGGTGGTGACGCCCATAATGGGATTGTGGGCGGAGCGGATAGGCCGATTGCCGCTGATGTGGGGATCGCTGCTGCTGTTGATGGTCACGATCTATCCCGCCTTCAAATGGATGGTCGATCACACTACGCCCACCACGCTGATCCTGCTGGTGGCGTGGATGGCGCTACTCAAGTCGGTCTATTTCTCCACGGTGCCGTCGGTGATGGCCGATCTCTTCCCGGCGACCACGCGCGCCAGCGGCATGGCGATCAGCTACAACGTGGCCGTGACGGTATTTGGCGGGTTTGCACCGCTGATTTGCAGCATGCTGATTGCCGCCACCGGCAGCAGTCTGGCGCCTGGATACTACCTGATGGCTGTGGCGGTGCTGAGTGGCATCGCGCTGCTGCGCTGCAGTAAGCGGGTGGCATAAAAGAGTGGGCCAATTACTGGCCCACTCTGGTACTGACAACGTCAGGTACGGGAGGCGGTAAGATCGAGCCAGTGATTAACTGAACTGTAAATAGGCAACATGGGTCTGCAGATACTCCTCCAGACCATGTTTTCCATCGGCACCGCCGACACCCGATTTACGCCACCCGGCATGAAATCCCTGCATCGCTTCGAAGTTTTCACGGTTAACATAGGTTTCGCCGAACTTCAGCTTTCGCAGCGCGGTCATGGTGGTATTCAGATTCTGCGTATAAATCGAGGAGGTCAGCCCATACTCGCAGTCGTTGGCCAGCGTAATCGCCTCGTCAAGCGTTTTAAAACTCATCACCGGCAGAACCGGGCCAAAAATCTCCTCCTGCATAATCGCCATCTCCTGGCGCACCTCAGTCAGCAAGGTGGGTTGGAAAAAGAAGCCTCTGTCTCCGGCGCGCTTGCCGCCCAGAACCACTTTCGCCCCTGCGGCGACGGCCTCTGCCACCTTCTGCTCCACCCGATCCCGTGCTGCGGCATTAATCAGCGGACCCATATCGATATCGCTGCGTTCGGCCGGGTCGCCAAATGTCACCTGCTGAAACGCGGCGGTCAGTGCGCTGATAAAACGATCGTAAATGCCTTCCTGCACATAGAGCCGCTCTACGCAATTGCAGACCTGTCCGCTGTTAATGATCCGCGAGCTGACGACCGCCCGCACAGCCAGCTCGAGGTCGGCATCATCCATCACGATGGCAGGGGCTTTGCCACCCAGTTCCAGCGACACTTTGGTGACATTTTTAGCCGCGGCTTCCATGGTGGCAATGCCCGCACCGACGCTTCCGGTCAGACTCACCAGACCGACCTTAGGATTTGCCGCCAGCTCCTGTCCCACTTCCGGTCCCAGACCATAAACAAAGTTAATGACGCCAGCAGGCAGACCCAGCTTTTGTATGATGTCGGCAAAAAGTGCCGCATTATTCGGTGTCAGCTCACTGGGTTTGATCACGATGGTGTTTCCGGTGATCAGGGCCGGTGCCGCTTTGCGGGCAATGAGGAAGAAGGGGAAATTCCACGGCAGTATTCCGGTAGTGACGCCGATCGCTTTTTTGAACAGGAAGATATTTTCGTTGGGGCGGTCACTGTTGATGATCTCACCTTCATAGCGACGCGCCCACTCCGCCATGTAGTCGAGGTAGTCGGCGGTGAACATCACTTCGGTCTTCGCCAGCCCCTGGGTTTTTCCACCCTCAGCCACAATGGTTGCCGTCAGTTCAGGCTCACGCTGGCGGATAGCGGTGGCAATTTTGTGCAGCCAGACGCCGCGCTCTACTGCAGGCAGCGCTTCCCATCCAGGCTGAGCCACTTCTGCGGCGCTGATGGCAAGGCTGGCATCCTGACGACTGCCCTGGGGAATACGGGACAGCAACGCCTCCGTGGACGGATTGATCACTTCAATCCAACGGTCACCCTGATGGGCTACAAATTCGCCATTAATGAAATGTTGATGATGTGTTGTCATTCGCTTAGCTCTCCGCTATCGATACGTTGCAGTAATGTGATAGCAGGGTGAAACAGATTGCTCAGGGCTACCTTTAGCTGATTGCCAGCTGCCGGGAGCGGCTGGCAGCCAATCACAGATATCGGTGAGTTCTGCGGCAAAAACGTCAATATGTTGTAGATTTAAAGGAGTGAAGTGGTGATAAAGGGGTTAAATCATGGCAAATGGATGGGCGTCAGAAGGCGCAGTACAGGAACAGATCGATAGCACCGTCAATGACGGCATTGAGCGGGTAAGACAGTCGATCGGACAGGGCGAAAGCGCCACCGAATGTGAGCTCTGCGGCGAGCCGATTCCCGAAGCGCGTCGTCAGGCGCTTAAAGGCGTGCACTATTGTGTGGCGTGTCAGGAAAAAATCGACAAGCAGCAGCAGACCAGCAGTTTATATAACCGTCGGGGCAGTAAAGACAGTCAGTTGCGCTGACCTTCAGGAGCCTGGCATCGCCAGGCCACTGCCAATAAACCACGCCAGAAAGCCCACGCCCGCCACAATGATGGCGATCGGAAACAGAATTCCAATTCTCATAATTTACCTGCTGCAAACAGCGATTTCAGGGGCTGCGATCTTATCATGAGATCTGCAATACGGCGCGGTGGGTTTTCAGCAGAGTGAACAGCTGGAACTGCGTTGCATCATTTTCCTCCCGCAACACCTCACCTTTTTTATAGAGAATATGGTGAACATGTCCGAGCTGACGCCAGACCACTATCGCTGAGGCGATCAGGGCGCAATGCTGATCCGCCTGCACACACTCAAGGGTGGCATAGTGGGTTTCATCCAGGCCATTCACAAACACCTTTATCGCATCTGCAGGTAATATCGCGCGCAGATCATCCAGCATGACCTGGCTGACTGACTGCGAAAGAAACAGCGTTAACCACTTTGTCGTCATCCCATTCCCTGATCCGATCAATTTTCCCCAGTTTATACGACCTTGCCCGCGTTAATGAAAGGCTTCTTTGCACATTTGCCAACCTTCCCTTGTGAATGGCAGTCAGATCAGAATTGTGCTGCGCCACACAGCAAAAATGAAAAAAACATTGAATAATAAGTTACTTACTTAACTAATCGTCCGGTTTTCTGACAACGGTGAAATTGTGATCCCTGATGGGCACAACGGGTAAATATTGCCACTTCACTGTGGCTTCCGGCATTTATCCAAAGGCTGAGGAATTCCTGCTGAACGTAGACTGCCTGCTGAGCGGAAGCAGACAGGTTTCCGACAGGCCTCAACCTAACCGGGGAATAACAATGAACAGTGCCATTATTGCGGGTATCTTCTGGCATTTTGTCGGAGCTGCCAGCGCCGCGTGTTTCTACGCGCCTTTTAAACAGGTGAAAAGATGGTCATGGGAAACCATGTGGTCGATCGGTGGCCTGATGTCGTGGCTGATCCTGCCGTGGGCGGTAAGTGCCATTTTACTGCCAGATTTTATGGCCTATTACAGCAGCTTCTCGCTTTCCCAGCTGACGCCGGTATTTCTGTTTGGCGCGATGTGGGGCATAGGCAATATCAACTACGGCCTGACCATGCGTTATCTCGGCATGTCGATGGGAATCGGTATCGCGATTGGCATTACCCTGGTGGTCGGCACGCTGATGACACCGCTTCTGCAGGGGCGCTTTGGTGAGCTCTTCGCGTCGGCGGGTGGCCGGTTAACCTTGCTGGGCGTACTGGTGGCACTGATTGGCGTCGGGATTGTGTCGCGTGCCGGGCTGTTAAAGGAGCGGGCGCTGGGGATTAACGCAGAAGAGTTTAATCTCAGAAAAGGACTGGTGCTGGCGGTGATGTGCGGCATCTTCTCGGCGGGTATGTCCTTTGCCATGGATGCGGCTAAGCCCATGCATCAGGCCGCCGCTAATCTGGGCATCGATCCGCTGTATGTAGCTCTGCCCAGCTACGTGATCATTATGGGCGGCGGGGCTCTGGTTAATCTGGCCTTCTGTTTCTGGCGGCTGGCCACCCGGCCAGAGCTGTCGGTGCGTAAAGACTTCTCGGTCGGGAAGTCGCTGCTGATTACCAATACCGCTTTTGCGGTGCTCGGCGGCACCATGTGGTATCTGCAGTTCTTCTTCTATGCCTGGGGCCATGCCAGAATCCCGGCGCAGTATGACTATGTCAGCTGGATGCTGCACATGAGTCTATACGTCCTGTGTGGTGGTCTGGTGGGGCTGCTGATGAAGGAGTGGAAGTCTGCGGGACGCCGCCCGGTCAGCGTGTTATCAATCGGCTGTGTGGTGATTATCATTGCCGCCAATATTGTGGGACTTGGCATGGCGGCCTGATCGCGAATAGTGACTCTGTCTTTATGCAGGCGGGGCCTGCCAGACTGATGGCTCACTCCGTCGGGGTTTTACTTACAACAACACATTAGTTTAATTCGCAGGCACTGTTTCCCGGCAATGTGGAACAGCTTTTCTCTGTTACCTCAACGGGCCTGCTATGCAGGCCCGTTTTATTAAGACGCGGCACTTTTCAGTGCCTGGCGTGGCGCGATAAATTGCTGTCGCCAGGCGCTGGGAGGTAAACCGGTGTCACGGGTGAAAACCACCGAAAAATAGTTACTGTCATCAAAGCCGCAGCGGGCAGCAACCTCACTAATCAGACAATCCTGGGTGCGCAGCAGATATTTTGCCTGACAGAGCTGCAGCTGACGCAGGTAATGACCGATGGTCATCCCGGTCTGCTGACGGAAAAGCTGCCTCAGCGCCCGTTCGCTGAGCTGGTTCTGCTGACAAAACTCCGCGAGATCAAAGGGGCGGGCAATCGCACCCTGTAACGCTGACATCAGCAGATCGAGCTGTTCCCCCTCCGGCAACGCCCAGGGGCGGTCGGCCGCGTAGCCGTGGCGGCGCAGAATCAGCGCCAGCTGTAAAAACAGCGCCTCCGAGAGCTGAACTGAAAGGGGGTCGCTTTTGCGGCTTTCACGCTCCAGCTGGCTGATCACTCCCCGGGCCAGCGCCATCCCTCGCGTGGTCAGCCGCCAGCCGCCTGGCGCATCCGGTCCCTGTTGCGGCAGCAGCTGATTCCAGTCAAGGGCAAGACCAAAGCGATCCCGACAGTAGAGGATGTTATCCAGCACCAGATCGTTAACGCTGTCGTAGCTGTGGCAGTCACTGTCGCGGATATAAAAAACGTCGCCACAGGTAATCAGCCAGGGGCGATCGTTGAGGACGTGCAGGCCATTGCCGCGCCAGACAATCACGATTTCACTGAACTCGTGTCGATGCGGCGGGAAAGAGGGTTGTGGCATCCTTTCGGCGACCGCCACCGGTAGAGTAGTGGCGGGAAAATAGTCATCCCGACTGAGTATCAATGCCATGATTGGCTCCTTTACATCATCTGCTGGCGCTCCGCTCGCGGTGCGCAGCCAAATTCGCGCCTGAACAGGGTTGAGAAATGGTTGCTGTCCCCAAATCCACACTGGAAGGCGATATCGGTAATTCGCATATCACTGTGACGCAGCAGATGACGGGCCTGCAACAGCCGCACACGGTTCAGGTAGCGCTGCGGCGTGCTACCGGTTTGCTGCTTCATTTGCCGATGCAGGGTACGCAGCGACAGGGAGAAGCGGTCAGCCAGTTCATCCCAGATAATCTCATCACTGTAATGCTCACCCAGCCAGTCGAGCAGACGATGCAGCCGCGCCTCCTGATCCTGACTCTGTCCGTCAATGCACGCCTCACGCAACAGCACCAGCAACTGTAAAAAGAGCTGTTCCTGACGCGCCTGTTTTTCCATCGACCAGGTATCATCCGGCTGCATCTGCGCCGCCACACTCAGCGCCTGCGTCATCACCTTTTGATTGATGCGCCAGTGGGAAGCATATTGCCCGTCCTGATCGCAGGGCAGTAAAGCCTGTAACCCGGAGAGAAAGCGAAACGCGCCGGGGCTGCGATAAAGCACGTTGGTCAGGCAAAGGTTGTCGGTCTGCTCATAAAGATGACGATCGTGATCGCGCACAAAGCAGACGCAACCGGCGCACAGCGTTTGTGGCTGACCATTAAACACATGAATGCCAGAGCCTTGCTCAACCAGCACAATTTCATGGAAATCATGATGATGTTCCGGGAAGGCGGCCTGGGGTACGCGGGGTTCAATCGCAATGGCGTAATCGCCTTCGGGGAAAAAATCCGCACTGTGCAATATGGTCATGGTCATCTCTCGCTGCTTAACAAAACCGTAACGCAGTCTAATCAGCACGCTCTAACCTTACCTTGAATTTTCAGCCTGACTCAGCAGGAATCATGCTGATTTTTCAAGAAATCCTCAGCAGTTAACAGATTTGCGGCAGGGGTCACATCCTCCTGCCTTTCGCCTCTGTGATCTCTCTCACGAAGTTCTTTGCAAGTCTGCCAGGGCTTATCAGCCGCTGGCACTCCGGGGAAGGTCTTTAACCGGCCAGGTTTTTACTCTGTGACCACTCAATCACAGGGAAAAGTCGCCATGACCAGGAGAAACATTGTTGCTATTGATCTCGGGGCATCCAGCGGGCGCGTCATGCTCGCAAGCTGGGATGCTGCGCAGCGCCAGCTCGCGCTTCGTGAGGTCCGGCGCTTTAAAAATAAGCGCCAGCGTCGTGCCGGTTATGACTGCTGGGATCTGACGATGCTTGAGCAGGAGATACGCGCCGGGCTGGCTCAGTTAGATGAAGAGAAGATCGTGCCAGACAGTATCGGTATCGACACCTGGGGCGTTGATATGGTGCTGCTGGATGCAGAGGGCGAGCCGGTGGGTGAGGCGGTCAGCTACCGCGATGCGCGCACCCACGGCCTGATGGAGCAGGCGCAGCACGAACTGAGCCGCAGTGCCATCTACGCCCGAACCGGCATTCAGTTCCTGCCATTCAATACGCTCTATCAGATGCGCGCCCTGCATCAGCAGCAGCCCGACTGGCAGACCCGCGTGGCGCATGCGCTGATGATGCCGGACTACCTGCATTATCGCCTGACCGGAAATCTCAACTGGGAATACACCAACGCCACCACCACGCAAATGCTCAATATTCACAGCGGCGAATGGGATCGTGATCTGCTCGCCTGGGCGGGCGTTGCTCCTGAATGGTTCGGCCAGCCGCAGGCACCGGGCAACACCGTCGGCCACTGGGTCAATAGCGCAGGTGTCCCGGTCCCGGTTATTGCTGTCGCCACCCACGACACCGCCAGCGCGGTTCTGGCAACGCCGCTAATGCAGGACGATGCCGCCTATCTCAGTTCCGGAACCTGGTCGCTGATGGGCTTTGAAAGTTTGCAGCCTTATGCCTGCGATGGCGCGTTACGCGCCAATATCACCAATGAGGGCGGCGCAGAAGGCTACCGCGTACTGAAAAATATCATGGGCTTATGGCTGTTGCAGCGCATCTGCGGCGAACTTCAGATTGACGATCTCAGCGCACTGATTGATCAGACGGCCCGCCAGCCCGCCTGTGTTTCACTGATTAGTCCCAACGATGCGCGCTTCATCAATCCCGACAGTATGGTTAACGAGATTCAGAACGCCTGCGCAGAGCAGGGAATGCCGGTGCCACAATCTGCCGCCGCGCTGGCCCGCTGCATATTTGACAGCCTGGCACTGCTCTATCGCGAGGTGATCCAGGAGCTGGCAGAGCTGCGAGGCAAACCTTTCAGCCAGCTTCACGTGGTAGGGGGCGGCAGCCAGAACCGTTTTCTTAACCAGCTCTGTGCCGATGCCTGCCAGATTCCGGTGCTGGCAGGTCCGGTTGAAGCCTCCACGCTGGGTAACGTTGGTTGCCAGCTGATTGCACTTGGCGAACTGATCGATGTGGCTGATTTCCGCTGCAGCGTCATCAACAACTTCCCACTGGAAAAATTCGAACCGCAAACTCACAGCGTCTTCAGTGCCAGTCAGGCACGCTTCGCGACGCTGAGTCAACCCGCTAAGGAACCCGCTTATGACTAAGCAGATTGAACAGGCTTTTGAACTGGCTAAACAACGCTACGCTGACAATGGAGTTGATGTTGAACAGGCCATTCGCCAGCTGGACGGCATTCCTGTCTCGATGCACTGTTGGCAGGGGGACGATGTCCGGGGCTTTGAGAACCCACAGGGCGCATTGACTGGCGGCATCCAGGCGACCGGCAACTATCCGGGGCGGGCACGCAATGCCAGTGAATTACGCAGCGATATCGACAAGGCGATGTCTCTGATCCCAGGCGCAAAACGTCTGAACCTGCACGCTATCTATCTGGAAAGTGACAAGCCAGTAGATCGGGATGCCATTGAACCTGCCCATTTCGCCAACTGGGTCGCCTGGGCGAAAGAGCACAACTTAGGGCTGGATTTTAACCCCAGCTGCTTCTCGCATCCGATGAGTGCCGACGGTTTTACGCTGTCGCACAGTGATAAAACCGTGCGTCAGTTCTGGATCGATCACTGCAAAGCGAGTCGCCGCATCTCCGCTTCGTTTGGTGAGCAGCTTGGCACGCCATCAGTGATGAATATCTGGGTGCCGGACGGCATGAAAGATATTACCGTGGATCGCCTGGCCCCGCGTCAGCGTCTGATGAGTGCACTGGATGAGGTCATCTCAGAAAAACTGAACCCGCAGCACCATATCGACGCGGTTGAGAGCAAGCTGTTTGGCATTGGCGCAGAGAGCTACACCGTGGGCTCCAATGAGTTTTATCTTGGTTACGCCGCCAGCCGCCAGACGGCACTATGCCTGGATGCGGGACATTTTCATCCCACCGAAGTGATCTCCGACAAAATTTCTGCCGCGATGCTCTATGTGCCGCGTCTGCTGCTGCACGTCAGCCGCCCGGTGCGCTGGGACAGCGACCATGTGGTGCTGCTGGATGATGAAACTCAGGCGATCGCCAGCGAGATCGTCCGCCATCAGCTGTTCGACAAAGTGCATATCGGACTCGATTTCTTCGACGCCTCTATCAACCGGATTGCCGCCTGGGTTATCGGCACCCGTAACACTAAAAAAGCGCTGCTGCGTGCTCTGCTGGAGCCAACCGACCGTCTGCGCCAGGCCGAGAACGAGGGCGATTACACCGCGCGGCTGACGCTGCTGGAAGAGCAAAAATCATTGCCGTGGCAGGCGGTATGGGAAGCCTGGTGCCTGCGCCATGACGTCCCGGCTGATGCCAGCTGGTTAGGCGACGTCCGTCATTATGAACAACAGATTTTGAGCCAACGTTAAGGATTTCACTATGCAAAGCATTCTTTCTTCCGGGTTTGTTAAGGGAATGGTCAAAGCAACCAGCGATATGTGGCTGAAGGGTTGGGACGAACGTAACGGCGGCAACGTCAGCCTGCGTCTGCTGGAAGAGGAGGTTAAACCTTTTGCCGCTGATTTCTGCCTGCAACCGCGCTGTATTGAGCTGACACAACCTGCGCCGGCGCTGGCGAACGACTGGTTTCTGGTGACCGGGTCAGGAAAATTCATGCGTAATGTCCAGCTTGATCCGGCGGATTGTCTGGCACTGCTGCAGGTCGATGACAAAGGGCTCTCTTATAAAATTCACTGGGGCCTGTCGAATGGCGGTTTGCCCACCTCTGAGCTGGCGTCACACTTTCAGTCTCACGCGGTGCGTAAAGCGGTCAGTAATGGTGCAGACCGGGTGATCATGCACTGTCACGCTACCAACTTTATGGCCTTAAGTTATGTAGTTGAGATGGATTCCGCCCGCTTTACCCGTCTGCTGTGGGAAGGGAGTACCGAATGTCTGGTAGTGTTCCCGGACGGTGTGGGTGTTTTACCCTGGATGGTACCCGGCACCGATGAAATCGGCACCGCGACAGCCGGGCAGATGCAGTCACATACCCTGGTGATGTGGCCATTCCACGGTGTCTTTGGCACGGGCCCGACACTCGATGAGACTTTTGGTCTGATTGATACGGCGGAGAAATCGTCAGAAGTGATCGTCAAAGTGCTGTCGATGGGCGGTATTCGTCAGAGTATCACCACAGAACAGCTGGTTGCATTGGGTGAGCGCTTTGGTGTGAAGCCGTGGCAACCGGCGCTGGATGCAGGGCCTGCTAATGCTGCGTAAAGCCTTTGTGATGCAGGTGAATCCTTATTGCCATGCAGAGTATGAGCGTCGGCACTCACCGATCTGGCCTGAACTGGCCGAAACCCTGAAAGCGCACGGCGCGCACAACTATGCCATCTGGCTGGACGCCGAGCGGCATCTGCTGTTCGCCAGTGTTGAGATTGAATCTGAGGAGCGCTGGAACGCGGTGGCAGAAACGGAGGTCTGTCAGCGCTGGTGGGCGTCAATGAAAGATCTGATGCCGTCGAATGCAGATAACAGCCCGATCAGTGAGCCGTTAAAACCGGTTTTCTTTCTGGAATAAAAACCGGAATAAAAGATGAAAAGGGCGGCATCGCCGCCCTGATATTTTTAACGCTTAGCCTGACACAGGCCGGTGAGTGTCGGCCACATCGCCATCAGCGTATCAATAATGCTCTCCAGATCGTCACGCTCAACGCCTTCACGCGCCCGCACCGACATGCCCTGCAGCATACAACTCAGATAACGTGACAGCGCGGGAATGTTTACTGACGCACTCAGTTCACCACGCTGCTGACGCGCCAGCAGAAAATCCTTTAACACATGCTCCTGCGACTGATGCTGCTGTTGCAGCATGGTGGCAATCTCTGCTGAAGCCGCAGACAGGGCGGTTGAGGTGCAGATAAAGAAACAGCCGCCGGGAGAGTCGCGTTCGGTAAAACAGGCCGCGGTGGCGCGGAAATAGGCTTCAATAGCCCGATGCACCGGTAACTGGTCATCGCCCAATGCCGCTTCACGCCATGCACTGAACTTCTCCACATAGCGCTCCATCGCCGCGCGAAACAGTCCCTCTTTATTAACAAACTCGGCGTAGAGGGTTGGCGCTTTCGCGCCGGTTGCGGCCACCAGATCGGCCAGAGAAGTTCCCTCGTAACCGTGCGTCCAGAACAGGGTCAGAGCTTTATCGAGCGCTGCTTCGCGATCGAACACTTTTGGTCGGCCGCGGCATTTCTTTACATCGCAATCCTGAACCTGACTCATACACCCTCACTGACAGTAAAACACCCTATTAAATTACCGATCATTATAAAAATGTGCAAGGCCTGGCGTGGATGTCGCCGGCAGGGGTTGCCATTTTGTGCGCCAGCGCATTATTACAGCCCCTTAGGTTAAGTCAGAAAAGAGGCTGAAGCCCATAATCACGCCACTCCGCGAATAAAATAACGCTCATTAAATAAATGTTGACGACAAACCGTATCGGGGTCTATCATTTGTTTAACGGTCATTAATTAAATAGTGACAACCCATTCAGACCAACCGAATTTTAATATTGAATAGAGAGATTATTATGAAAAACATCAAAACCACCCTGGCAGCACTGGCACTGACGACTCTGACTTTTGGCGCATCTGCCGCTGACCTGGTGACCAGCGAACCTGTTAATCAGCAGCCAGTTGGCACCATCTCTGTACTGGGCGGCACCAATCTGTCTTCTGTTGAAGCGCAGCTGAGTGCTAAAGCGGATGAAGCGGGTGCGAAATCGTTCCGCATCACCTCAACCAGCGGCCAGAACAAACTGCACGGCACGGCTGTGATTTATCAGTAATTTTGATTTCAACAGAATAAGTGAGAAGGGGTTCGTTATGAAAAGTATCAATATGATGGTCGTGGCGGCTGTGCTAAGCGGTCTGTCATTTGCCAGCGTAGCGGCCCAGCAGGTCAGCAGCACACCGCTGGATCAGCAAAAAATCGGTGTCATCAGCGCAACGGGCAGTACTAATCTGCTTTCGCTGGAGCAGCAACTGTCAGAAAAGGCCAGCGATGCAGGAGCAAAGTCTTTCCGCATCACTTCGACCTCTGGCAGCAACAACCTGCATGGCACAGCCGTTCTTTATAGATAAAGTGATCGGTAAATAACCCTGAACAGGCTTCAGATAACCCGCTTATCTGAAGCCTTTTTTTATTATCCGTTACTGCGTAACTGTGGATAACGACGGAAGATATAAACACACCAGAGTAACGCCACCAGGCCAATCATCCCGCCGACATTGCCGACTTCCGCCATGCTCAGATGCAGGCTGACCTGATTACCCAGCAGCGCACCCGCGCCGATACCGATATTGTAGATACCGGACATCAGCGACATCGCCACATCCGTGGCATCCGGTGCCAGCGACAACACCCGCACCTGCATACCCAGTCCGATCATCATCATCGCCATTCCCCAGACAACGCATAGCGTTGAAATAGCCGCAGGGCGAACGGCAGCAAAAATCAGCAGGCCCATGCACAGGGTGATCAGCGCGATGGCCGCAATCAGCAGTCCGGAGGGAAACTTATTACCGAGTGTGCTGAACAGTACGCTACCCACAATGCCCGCAGAGCCAAACAGCAGCAGTAGCAGGGTGGTGAAGTTGCCACTGGAATGGGCCACGGTTTGCATAAAGGGCTCGATATAGCTGTAAGCGGTGTAATGCGCGGTAACGACCAGCGTCACCAGCAGATACATGCTGACCAGCGCCGGACGGCGAAACAGCATCGGCACACTGCTCAGCGAGCCGGTATGTTCACTCGGCAGACGCGGCAGGATGCGCACCAGCATAATCATCAGCACCAGTGCCGAAAGGCCAATCGCGCCGAAGGTCGTACGCCAGCCAAGATACTGACCCACCACGCGGCCAATCGGCACGCCCAGCACCATCGCCAGCGCGGTACCGGTTGCCAGCATACTTAGCGCCTGAGTTTTCTTACCGGCCGGAGCGACGCGAATCGCCAGCGAGGCGGTGATCGACCAGAACACCGCGTGAGACAGGGCGATACCCACGCGTGACACCATCAGCGACCGGAAATCCCAGGCAACGGTAGAAAGAACGTGGCTGACGATAAAGATCAGGAACAGCACACCCAGCAGCAGTCGTCGCTCAATATTGCGGGTCAGCAGCATCAGCGGCAGTGAGAGCAGTGCAACCACCCAGGCATAGATGGTCAGCATGATCCCGACGTCAGCCGTCTGCATTGAAAAGTCAGCAGCGATGTCAGATAACAGGCCAACCGGCACAAATTCGGTGGTATTAAATACAAAGGCGGCGATGGCCAGCAATACCACGCGTAGCCAGGCAGTTTTACGTGAAACAGTAGTTGGTTGCATGAGGAGTCAAGTCAGTCAGTACAGCGAATCGGATGTGGCAGAAACATCCAGCGAAAGTGACCTGCGTCACAAATTACTGACCATTGTAGTGAATAAAGCGGGAAGAGAAACCTTATAAACGCCTTTTAATGCTGAAATTTTTTTATCGCCCCATCACAGGGCGATAGCCTGAGGTTATTGACCGCGACGCCGGGCGGGCATCATTCGCAGCAGAGTATTGTCTTTAAGCAGATAGTGATGGAACAGTGCGGCAGCAGCATGCAGTCCGATCAGCCAGTAACCCAGCGGTGCCAGGGTTTCATGCCAGCCAATCAGCATATCCGCCATATCAAAGTCAGGTTCAGGCGCGACCGGCATGCTGATGCCAAACAGCCACCATTCCCGACCTTTAAGATAACGCGATGTCAGGCCGAGGATCGGCAGAGTGATAAACAGAGCATAGAGCAGGGTATGAGTCAGATGTGCCAGCCCGGTTTGCCAGCGCGGCGGAGCGGGAGTAATGGGCGGTGTGCGATGCCGGGTGCGTAAAAAGAGGCGGGCAAGCATCAATACCAGGATGGTCGCGCCGGCGCTGAAATGGGTAATGATCATGGCATAACCCTGCCAGGATCCGCGCTGTGCAAAACCGCGCAGTTCAATGGTGGCGTAGGCCGTCACCACCAGTAAAAAGGTGAGCCAGTGAAGGGCTATCTGAGCGCGCGCAAACTTATCCCGCATTGTGCATTCCATTAAAGAGAATCAGAAAGATTAACATAACGGAAATCAGCGGTAATTCTTAACAAATTAGCGCAGCGGGAAAAATTTTTTCCCCCTTACCAGGTGGATCAGATTAACGCGAAGCCGGGGTGTGCTTCAGGGCCACGCTGAGCTGGGTGGCCTGCTGGTCAACATTTTTGAGTGGACAACAATTTTCACAGCCGATTGCGCCAGCATAATATTTTTTAGCCTGCAGGATGGCGGCATTCACATGGTAAAAACTGCCCAGAAACATACGGTTATCGATGTCGGGAAGATGGGGGCAGCCTGCGGCATGAACCACATGATTATTGTTATATCCTGATTGTTTATTGACGTAGTAGTAGAGAGCCACAGGCGTTCCTTGTTGCCGTGTTAAAAGGCAAAGCAGATGAATTATTACAATAAAAACGATTATAGCGGGAAACCTGCATTTTGTTTGCTGTGGCTCTGAATAGCGCGTTTATTGTGATAAACCGCCAGGCCCGCAGGAGAAGCCAGGCCTGGCATGAGAAGACGTTCTCAGAGTTTTTTACTGTGCAGACGCCAGGCAACCAGTAACGCCAGGATCAGCAGGACGCTGATAAACAGCGTAATCCCGATCCAGCCGAAATTATGCCAGAACACGCCACCCAGCGTACCCGCGACGCTGGAACCCACGTAGTAGCTGAACAGATAGAGCGAAGAGGCCTGGCCTCGTGCCCGGCGCGCCCGGGGGCCAATCCAGCCGCTGGCGACCGCGTGGGCGGCAAAAAAACCGGCGGTGAACAGCATCATCCCAGGCAGGATCAGCCAGAGGGAGTTGAAGGCGGTAATCAGCAAACCCAGCAGCATGATGGCGGTAGCACCCAGCATCACCGGTCCCCGACCCAACCGGTTGGTCAGCGCGCCCGCCTTAGGCGAACTCCATGAGCCGGTGAGGTAGACCACTGATAACAGTCCGACCACGGCCTGGCTGAGATGCCAGGGCGCATCCAGTAAACGGTAGCCAATATAGTTAAACAGGGTGACAAAGGCTCCCATCAGCAGGAATCCTTCGGCAAACAGCCAGGGCAGGCCCGGATCGCGCCAGTGCAGCCGGAAGTTAATCAGCAGATTACGCGGACGCAGCGTAATGGGCCGGAAATGGCGCGACGCAGGCAGGATTTTCCAGAACATCAGCGCCGAGGCCAGCGAAAAACAGCCGATTACCGCCACGGCGAGTCGCCATGAGAAGAGGTCAGTCAGCACGCCGCTCAGCAGTCGACCGCTCATCCCGCCTATCGAGTTACCGCTGATATATAACCCCATGGAAAAGGCGACGACCCGTGCATCCATCTCCTCGCTGAGGTAGGTCATGCCGACCGCCGCCACGCCACTCAGCGACAACCCCATCAGCGCCCGCATAATCAGAATGCCGTGCCAGCTGGTCATGGTGGCCGAGACCAGCGTGCAGATGGCGGCCAGCATCAGGGCTGTGACCATCACCGATTTACGACCGATAGCATCAGAGAGCGGCCCGGTGACCAGCAGGCCCAGCGCCATCAGGCCGGTCGAGATGGAGAGTGACAGGCTGCTGGTTGCCGGAGAGATACCAAACTGCTGTGACAGCACCGGCAGAATCGGCTGCACACAGTAGAGCAGGGCAAAGGTCGCCAGCCCGGCGGAGAAAAGCGCCAGCGTCACGCGCATAAACTGTGGGGAATCCCGGCGGATATGACCTGAAGCGGCAACAGACTCTGGCGGCGCAGAGACCGCATTCTCATCCACTGTGACAGCCTGTGTTGAGCGACTCACACATCTTCCTCAAATTTAGAAAATCTGTCGTCAGCTTAGGAAAGCGGCATTATGATGTCTAATATATTAATAATCTCAAATGAGACGTTTAAGATATGAATATCGAACTGCGTCATCTGCGCTACTTTGTTGCGGTGGCGGAAGAGTTACATTTCGGGCGGGCGGCCCAGCGTCTGAACATTTCTCAGCCGCCGCTCAGCCAGCAGATTATTCAGCTGGAAACAGAAACGGGCGCAAGGCTGTTCAATCGCACTAACCGCAGCGTGCAGCTAACCGCTGCCGGACAGCAACTGCTAAGTGACGCCCGCGCGATTCTATTGCAGGTCGAGCAGGCGGCCGATCGCGCCGCCCGCCTGCATCGTGGTGAAGAGGGGGAGCTGCGGATTGGCTTTACCTCCTCGGCCCCGTTTACCGCCGTGGTCTCTGACGCGCTATTCCGGTTTCGTCAGCGCTGGCCGCAGGTACATATTCAGATGCAGGAGATTAATACCCGCCAGCAGCTGGCACCGCTTCATGATGGACGGCTCGATCTTGGCGTGATGCGCAACACGCCACTGCCCGACGATCTGCGTCATCAGCTGCTGCTGAGTGAGCCGCTTTATGCCGTGGTGCATAAGGCGCATCCGCTGGCTGACGCTGATAAAATTTCTGTCACCGCCCTGGCGGCGGAACCTTTTGTCTTCTTTGATCCTCAGGGCGGAACCGCGCTCTACAGCGATATTCTGGCGCTGCTGCACCGCTACCATATCAAGCCCTTTATTACGCAGGAAGTGGGTGAGGCGATGACCATACTGGGGCTGGTGGCAACCGGGTTAGGCGTCTCCATTCTGCCTGCCTCATTTCGTCGGGCGCGGCTGGCCGATCTGGTCTGGTTGCCATTAACGGAAGAGGATGCCATTTCAGAGCTGTGGCTGGTCTGGTCAGCCGGACGCGAGATAAATGCGCAGATGGAAAACATGATGGCGTTGCTGCGGCGAAACCGGCCCTGATGCACGGGCAACACCGCATCAATCTGTGCGATAAATCACATTTCTAATCAAATATTTGACGCTGTCGCCGGATCTGGCTCACCATGGCGCATGTTTATTTAGAAGCGCGAAAATAACCGGGAGCAGGGTTGTGAATCCGGACAGTCAACCTGGCCACATTGACCAGATCAAGCAGACTAATGCAGGTGTCGTATATCGATTAATTGACCGTTATGGTCCCATTTCGCGTATCGAACTTTCCCGCCGTGCCCAGCTTGCTCCGGCCAGCATTACCAAAATTGTGCGTGAAATGCTGGACGCACATTTAGTGCAGGAGACCGAGTTTCAGGATCCCGGCAGTCGTGGTCGTCCGGCGATAGGCCTGATACTGGATACCGACGCCTGGCACTATCTGGCTATTCGCCTGCATCGCGGCGCCATGACGTTTACGCTGCGCGATCTCAGCAGCAAGGAACTGGTGGAAGAGAGCCTGCCGCTTCCTGATGAGTCTGCTCAGCCGTTACTTACCGCGCTGATTGAACAGGTTGATGCCTTCTTTATTCGTCATCAGAAGAAACTGGAACGCCTCACGGCTATTGCCATTACATTGCCAGGGCTGATCAACGCCGCGTCAGGTGTGGTGCATCGGCTACCGGGTTATGAGGTGCGCGATATGCCGCTGGGCGATGCGCTGGCGACACGAACCGGCTTACCGGTGTTTGTGCAGCACGATATTTCAGCCTGGACGCTGGCGGAGTCGCTGTTTGGTGCCTCACGTGGGGCGCAGGATGTGATTCAGATTGTGATTGATGAAACCGTGGGAGCCGGGGTGATCAGTGGCGGTCAGCTGTTGCATAAAAGTGGCAGGGCGCTGGTCGAGATCGGGCATACTCAGATCGACCCGTATGGTCAGCAGTGCTACTGCGGTAATCATGGCTGTCTGGAGACCGTAGCCAGCACCGGCAGTCTGCTGGCGCTGGCGGCGCAGCGTCTGCCGGCCCAGCCCGACAGCCTGCTCAATAATCAGCCGCTGACGCTGGAGTCGCTGTGCGCGGCGGCGCAGTCTGGCGACCGTCTGGCGCGCGACACCATCGCCAGCGTGGGTCATCATGTTGGCCGGATTCTGGCGATGATGGTCAACATCTTCAATCCTCAACATATTCTTATCGGTTCCCCCCTGAATGCCGCCGCGGATGTGCTGTTTCCGGCCGTGAGCAACACCATTCTGCAGCAATCACTCCCGGCCTACAGCGCGAGTATCCAGCTGGCACCTACCGAATTTAGCGAGCCGGGAACGTTAGGCGGCGCAGCCCTGATCAAAGACGCGCTCTATAACGGACACCTGTTAGTGAAACTGTTGCAAGGTTAAGCGGGCCTAATCTTGCGCTAACGCAATCTGTTCTCATCCTCCATTCCTTAAAATGCCGGTTCGCAGCAAGGTTAATCACCGATTAACCGCAACGGTTCGAGAGGAGAAGTTGAGTGAACAGACTATTTGTTACCGGCACTGACACCGCAGTGGGCAAAACGGTGGTGTCACGCGCCCTGTTACAAAGTTTTATCCAGGCCAGGCTCAGTGCCGTCGGGTACAAGCCCGTCGCGCGCTGCGCGGTCAAAACCGCTGACGGCCTGCGTAACAAAGATGCACAGGTTCTGCAAAGCGCTTCATCTATCGATTTACCCTATCAGGCGATCAATCCGCTGGCCTTTCAGGAAGAGGAGATCTGCACCCATCCGAGCCAGATCATTGATTACGCATTGCTGACACAGGGCTTAAGCAGCCTGACGCAGCAGGCCGATCGCGTGGTCGTGGAGGGCACCGGCGGCTGGCGCAGCCTGATGAACGATGGACGTCCGCTCTCCTGCTGGGTCGTTGAGCAGCAGCTGCCGGTGGTGCTGGTGGTCGGTATCCAGTCGGGCTGTATCAGTCACGCCCTGTTAACAGCAGAAGCGATAGCGCAGGATGGACTGCCACTGGTGGGCTGGGTGGCCAATCGCATCAATCCGGGACTGGCGCAGTACAGCGACATTATTGAGATTCTGCGTGAAAAAATTAATGCGCCGCTGCTGGGCGAGCTGCCTTATCTGCCGCGTGCAGAACAGCGCGATTTGACGCCTTACATCGATATTTCTCTGCTGGAGCAGAACAATCTGCACGCTGTGAGTGCAAAGATCGCCTGATTATGAAACAAACTAAGTCATCTGAGTCGGCAATGAGGCTAAAGTTTCAGGCTTGTTGTCGGCTGTCTTTAACTATTTCCATTTAGAATTGAAAGACCTGGCTCGGATATTGCGAAATCGTGGCGTCATGGCGCAGAAAATGCATTAACTCCGCTTATCACACTGAGCTGGAGCCCCATCATGTCGCACTCGCACGAGAAAGGTTTGTTATATGGGCTTGAAGCCCGCATCGGCCCCGCCCCGGCGTTTTTCGCCGCACTGCAACATCTGCTGGCCAGCGTGGTGGGAATCATCACGCCGCCGCTGATTATTGGCTCCGTTCTGGGGTTGCAGGCCTATATTCCTTATCTGATCAGCATGTCATTGTTCGTTTCCGGCTTAGGCACGTTTATGCAGGCCAGACGCTTTTATGGCATCGGGGCGGGCATGATCTGTCTGCAGGGCACCAGCTTCGCGTTTCTGGGGGTGATCCTCTCGGGTGGTCTGATGGTGAAAGGACGCGGTGGTTCGCCGGAAGAGATTATGGCGATGCTGTTTGGCTGTAACCTGGTGGCGGCGTTGATTCCGATTCTGATTAGCCGCTGCGTTGGCTCGCTGCGCAAAGTTCTGACGCCGGTGGTGACCGGTACGGTGATCACCCTGATTGGCATCAGCCTGATAAAAGTCAGCATTACCGACTGGGCGGGCGGGCACAACGCCACAGATTTTGGATCGCCGGGAAATCTGGCGCTGGGGGCGCTGACGTTGCTGGTGATCGTGGCGCTGAACCGCTCGCGAAATCGCTGGGCGCGGCTGGTGGCGGTGGTGGCCGGAATCGCGGTGGGATGCGTTGCCGCGGCCTTGACCGGTCATCTGCAACTTAATGTTGCGCCGGAGAGCAACTGGCTGGTGCTGCCCGCGTTCTTCCGGTTTGGTTTTGCCTTTGACTGGACCATTTTCCTGCCGATCGCGCTGGTGTCAGTGATTGCGGTGATTGAAGCCGTCGGTGACCTTACCGCTAACTGCCTGATTTCACAGCAGCCGATCACCGGCAAACCTTTTCAGCAGCGGCTGCAGGGTGGCATTGTCGCCGACGGTCTGAGCTGTGTGCTGGCAGCGGTCTTCTCCGCCTTTCCCAACACCACGTTTGCGCAGAACAATGGCGTTATCCAGATGACCGGCGTCGCCAGCCGTTACGTCGGTATGCTGCTGGGAATCATGCTGGCGCTGCTGGGGCTGTTTCCCTTTATTGGCTCCCTGTTGCAGCAGATCCCGCCGCCGGTGCTGGGCGGGGCGACAATCGTGATGTTTGGCAGCGTGGTTGCTGCGGGCATCCGTGTGATGACCCAGACGCCGCTGGGTCGCCGCGAGATGCTGATTGTGGCGATCGCTTTTGGTATTGGTCTGGGCGTGGAGGCGGTGCCGGATGTGCTGAAGCAGTTCCCGCCGCTGATTAACAGTCTGTTTGGTCATGCGGTGACGACCGGCGGTATTCTGGCGATTGTGCTGAACATGGTGCTGCCGGACGAGGCGCCTGTGGTGGAAGAGGTGGAGGCGGAAACGCTGACGGAGAGCTAAAAAGCAGAAGAGCCGATGTATCTCTCACATACGGCTCAAAAATCCAAAGCGATGGGAGCATATGCCTGTATCAAAGCATCGCGGACCAGGGATGGGCCGCGCTGAGCATGCCATGGATGGCATCTTTTGCGTCGTTGCTACAGGCGTATGCTCCCTGAGCTACTACCTGAATTGACAGACAGGACAGGCCGTGACTTAACTGGCTTTAAGATGGAGTCTGCGAAGGGAACAGGGTCAGATCGGAAAGTCGCAAAAGCCGCCATCCGTGGCACGCTCGGCCCGCGCAATTACGCACCTCATCCCTGAGGTGCGCCCGTACCGGGCCAACGCGTTGCGTTGTTCAAAAACGCTCCCGGCGTTTTTGTCCATGGCGCGGGACGCTTTCCTCCTCTGACCCGGTTCCCTGCGCGTTAAGCTTGTTTGTTGCTGTCTGATTTACCCAGGCTTGGGTATATCTGCTTATATCTGCTGTTTTAATGGGCCGGTAAGACCCATTTAGGTGACGAAATTATGGATTCAGACGACGGCGGGTACGACCAGAACTGAGGTAATCCGCAATATAATCCTGCGAAATCTCACCGCTGTAGCGACCCTCTTCATCGACAATCGGCATCCAGACCGTGTTGTGCTCATAGAGTTTTGACAGCACCACGCGCAGGTTCTCTTCCGCTTTACCGGTGACCTTAAAGGTGTGCAGTCGCTCTTCACAGCGGCCACTGACGTTACGCGCCTCGCGACGCTTCACGAAGCCCAGCGGTTTGCCATCCTCATCGACCACGGTAATCGACCGCATATCGTTCTCATCCATGGTGCCAAAGGCTTCTTCCAGCGGAGTAGAGCGGCGGACGGTGATGGTCGGCTGCTGGTCAGTCACATCGCCCGCCTGCACCAGTAACAGGCGCTTAAGCGTACGGTCCTGACCCACAAACGAGCCGACGAACTCATTGGCAGGGGTCGCCAGCAGTTCATCCGGGCTGGCGCACTGCACGATTTTACCCTGACCAAATACCGCAATGCGATCGCCGAGCTTCAGTGCCTCGTCAATATCGTGGCTCACCAGCATCACGGTTTTTTTCAGCTGACGCTGCATGTCGAGAAACTCGTTCTGGATCACTTCGCGGTTAATCGGGTCAACGGCGCCAAACGGCTCATCCATCAGCAGCACCGGTGGATCCGCCGCCAGGGCACGAATCACCCCGATACGCTGCTGCTGACCGCCGGACATCTCTCGCGGATAGCGATGCAGGAATTTGGTGGGATCCAGCGCTACCATGCTCATCAGCTCGGTAGCCCGCTCGTGGCACTGCTTTTTGTTCCAGCCCAGCATGCGTGGCACCACGGTAATGTTCTCCTCGATGGTCATGTTGGGAAACAGACCAATCTGCTGGATAACATAGCCAATGTTGCGGCGCAGGGTAGTGGTGTCCTGCGTACTGGTATCTTCGCCATTAATCAGGATCCGGCCACTGGTGGCGGGAATCAGGCGGTTAATCATCTTCAGCGTGGTGGTTTTCCCGCAGCCCGAGGGTCCCAGCAGCACGCACATCTCACCGGCTGGCACGTGCAGGCTGACGTTATCGACGGCTTTATTGGTGGTGCCGTTTTTCTGGGTAAAGGTTTTCGTCAGGTTTTCCAGCGTAATCATTATCGAATCCCCTTTGGAGTCAGCGCCTGCTGCAAACGGTGCAGCAGCCAGTCAAGAAAAATAGCCAGCAGACAGATCATCAATGCCCCGGCAATCAACATACGAATATCACTGCCGCTGATACCATCCAGCAGCAGCTGGCCCAGACCGCCCGCGCCAATCACGGCGGCAATCGCCATGACGCCAACGTTCATCACCACGGCGGTACGGATGCCACCGAAGATCACCGGCAGCGCCATCGGGATTTCAACCCAGCGCAGGCGCTGCCAGAACGTCATGCCGATACCACGACCCGCCTCACGCAGACCGTCCGGCAGATTTTCCAGCGCGGTGTGGGTGTTGCGAACAATCGGCAGCAGCGAGTAGAGGAACACGGCGGTAATCGCCGGCAGCGCGCCAATGCCCTGACCGATGAGTGAAAACAGCGGGATCATCAGACCAAACAGCGCAATGGTGGGAATAGTCAGCACCACGGTGGCGATACCGAGAATCGGCGTTGCCAGCCATCTTACACGCACGATCAGAATGCCAAGCGGCACGCCAATCACAATTGCCAGTCCGACCGCGACCAGCACCAGCCAGCTGTGCTGCCAGCTCAGGGTGAGCAGGGTGCTCCAGTTATCCATGATGTAGTGAAGGGTATCCACAGTGCCTCCTTACAGCATGTTTTTGGATTTAAGGAAATCACGCGCCACGGTTTCCGGTGACTGATGATCGATATCGACCCGCTTGTTCAGCTCCGTAATCGCCTCATCGGTGATCTGCGCAGAAAGCTGATTAAGCGCGGTATCCAGCCCCGGATGACTCGCCAGCACATCCTGACGCACGACCGGCGTCACGTTGTAGCTTGGGAAGAAGTGCTTATCATCCTCCAGTACTTTCATGTTGAAGCCCTTAACCCGGCCATCAGTGGTGTAGATCAGACCGGCATCCACGAATCCGTCGCGAATCGCGTTATAGACCAGACCGGGGTCCATCTGGCGGATCTGCGGGCGATCCAGCGTCAGGTTGTAGGTTTTCTGCAGCGGCTTCATGCCGTCTGAACGACCCGAGAACTCCAGGTCCAGACCCAGTCGCCAGTTATGATCCGGATCGGTTTTACGCACCTGCTCAATCTTCGCAACCAGCTGCGACATGGTGCTGATGCCCTCTTTTTCGGCCCGTTCACGGGTCATGGCAAAGGCATAGGTGTTGTTCATTGGTGCCGGGTTAAGCCAGACCAGCCCCAGTCTGGCATCCAGCTTTTTCACCGTCTCATATGCCTGCTGTGAAGACATCGGCTGGTTGATATGGTTAAAGATGATCAGCGAGGTGCCGGTATATTCCCAGACCATATCAATCTGCTTATTCAGCAGCGCATTACGGCCAATGGTGGTGGCGATATTGCGTTTAGGCACCACCTCGAAGCCTTTCTTCTGCAGCCAGAGCACCGTCATTGCTGACAGGATATGCTGCTCGGTGAAACTTTTGGTCGCCATCACCAGCGGTGCAGCAGCCTGTGCCGTCTGGCTTAACAGCAGTGTCGCGGTCAGCGCGACAACGCTTTTCTTAATCCAACGCGTTAGCATTGCAAAGCTCCTTGTGGTCAGGCCGCAGCGTGCGGACTCAGAAAGCGGCCCAGCGCGGCCAGCATCATATCCAGTACCAGTGCCACCAGTGCAGTGGCGACGGCGCCGAGTATCAGCGTCGGAAAGTCATTCAGATAGATGCCCGGGAAGATCAGCTCGCCAAAGCTGCTGGCGCCAATCAGGAACGCCAGTGGGGCGGTGCCGACATTGATGGCGGTGGCGATGCGCACGCCAGAGAGGATGACCGGCAAGGCATTCGGCAGCTCTACCTGACGCAGACGCTGCCATTTGGTCATGCCGATGCCGTTGGCCGCCTCAATCAGCGACGGGGGAACTGCGCTCAGACCAGAGAAAGTGTTGCGGACGATAGGCAGCAGCGAAGCCAGAAACAGCGCAATCAGCGCCGGACGGTCGCCAATCCCGATAATAACCATCGCCAGAGCCAGTACCGCCAGTGGTGGCAGGGTGTTACCGACATTGAAAATCTGCATCACGTACTCTGCCCAGCGACGTGCAAACGGGCGACTTAGCAGGATGCCGCTGGGGATACCGACCAGCAAAGCGAAAAGCATTGACCAGAAGACTAAGAAGAGGTGTTGTTGCCCGAGATAAAGCAGATCGACTTTACGTGCGACCAGCTGATCCCAGCCAAGGCCCCAGATCAGCACCGCGATCACCGCGACCACTGCAAGCAGTGCCAGACCGGCGCGTCGGGCCAGTGAAGCATTTTGCATAGGAGAATCTCCCTGATTACGATCTCAATTGTTATAACAACCATAAACAGCCCGACAGGTACGGCAAAAAATGCCGCCGCGCCCAATACCGAAACTGCGATAAAATGTAGATAAAATGACTGTTTACCCACTCTTTTTCAGTGAATACTGAATAAGATGGTGTAATGCTATAGCAGCCCTTTATTGCACAAGCCAGCTTTTAAGCCACAAATCAGAGAGATAGAAACAGGTTAAAATGGTGTTAAAGCCGCGTAGCCGCTGGGCTAATGCGACAATAAAAAATTTTCATCGATTTCTGGTGACACTGTCACAGGGGGCGCAGAAAATGCGCACGCGCGGGAAACTGCATTGTCTGTTTTTCAGCTAGCCTTGCAGATTAAAAAAGGAACCCTATGACTGAAAGCGCACAACTCCGGACCGGACATCGCCACTGGATCTTAATCGCCTGCATGCTGGCGATGTTTATGGCGGCCATTGAAGTCACTATTGTGGCCACCGCGATGCCCACCATCATTGCTGACCTCGGCGGTTTTTCGCAGTTTGGCTGGGTCTTCTCGATCTATCTGCTGACCCAGGCGGTCAGCGTGCCGCTCTATGGGCGGCTGGCGGATATGGTGGGTCGCAAAACGATGTTTTTTGTCGGCACGTCGATTTTCCTGGTGGGGTCGGTGCTGTGTGGCTTTGCCCATACCATGACCTGGCTGATCCTGTTCCGGGCGTTTCAGGGCCTGGGGGCGGGGGCGATCATGCCGCTCAGCTCCACCATCGTGGCGGATATCTATTCGCCGCGCGAACGCGCCAGCGTGCAGGGCTGGCTCTCCAGCGTCTGGGGTGTAGCGGCGATAGTGGGGCCGCTGACCGGCGCGTGGCTGGTACAGCACTTTAGCTGGTCGGTGATTTTCTGGGTCAATCTGCCCATCGGCCTGATCAGCATGCTGATGCTGTGGCGCTGGCTACCGTCGCACCAGAAGGAGGAGAAGTCGCAGCCGCTGAACCTGGCGGGCAGCGGCTGGCTGATGCTCTGCGTGACGGCATTGCTGATTGCGCTGTTGCAGGCGGAACAGCTGGGCGTCTGGCTGGTGCCGTTTCTGCTCTTCTCACTGTTCGCTGGCTGGCAGCTCAGACGCCACGAGCTGCATTCAGCGGCACCGCTGTTTCCGCTGATAATCTGGCGCAGCCGGCTTATCGTGGCGGGTAATGCGGGCAACCTCATCATCGGGGCGGCCATGATGGGCATCAGCGCCTTTCTGCCCACCTGGATTCAGGGGATCAGCGGCGGTTCACCGTTACAGGCGGGCAGTGTGCTGGCGATGATGTCGATTGGCTGGCCGCTGGCCAGCACCCTCAGCGGCAGACTGATGCTGCGCACCTCCTACCGCTTCACTGCCCAGCTTGGAGCGCTGTTGCTGGTGACCGGCAGTGCCTTGCTGCTGTTTTTACAGCCCGCAAGCTCACTCTATCAGGCGGGCTTTACGGCGTTTCTGATCGGTACCGGCATGGGGATGACCAGCACCACGTTCCTGGTATCAGTGCAAAATCAGGCGGATTACCAGATTCGCGGCATCTGTACCGCTTCAATTATGTTCAGCCGGATGATCGGGTCGGCGGTAGGGACGGCGATCATGGGCGCGGTGCTGAATCTCAATCTGCAGTGGCGTTTGCCGCAGGTCGAGGATCCGGTGCAGAAGATTATGTCCGAACCCAGTCGTCAGCAGTTACAGCCGGAAACCCTGCAGCAGATGGTAGGGTCGATTGCCGTCTCACTGCACTGGGTGTTCGTTGTGGCACTGGTGATTGCGCTGTTTGCGGTGGGTGTGGCATGGATGATGCCGCGTCAGCGACCGGAACAGGCGGACTAACAGGCAGGGCGACAGGATGTCGCCCTGATTTGAACAGAACTACTGGGCAGGTGAGTCCTGCGAACTGCCGGCACTGGCAGGTACGCTGGCTTCATTGTCACTGCCTGAGCGCTTATAAACAATTTTTTGTGTGTCGTTCTCACAATGTCCGACGACCTGACCACCCGCCTGATCAACCTGATCGTTGGCGACGATGTCGAGACTAAAACCCGACTCAGGCACACCGTTCTGAATAATTTTCTGGCTGATTTCGGTTTTTACCGATTCACAGGATGCCTGCGCCATCAGCGGCAGAGCAAATAACGCCGCGCTTAACAAAACCCTCTGTAGCTTCATCACGTCTTCCTTATGTTAGTCGTCGTCATTACTATAGCTCAAATTTACGGCGCTACCGGGCGACCGGAACGGCGATCCAGACAACGCAGGGTGTTGGGCTCCCAGTAGGCGTTGAGATTGAGGCTCTGCTCGCACTTGTCGCGGGTATCAAACGCACGATCGGTTTTATCAAACTCTTTTTCGACGCGGGTGTTCACTTTGTTGCGCAGCATGCGCGTGTCATTCCATTGCTCTTTATCCTGGCGCGCCGCTTCATTGCTCAGCGCGGAACTGCCATCTTCGATAATCAGACGATTAGTATTCGCAGTGGCAGTGAATGCCGCAGTGGAGAGGAGAACCATCAGCACGGCAGGGATCATTTTTTTCATCACACTATCCTTTAGTTAACGCAAACATCGCCATACACGACAGCGGTTGCAGCGGGCATGCTTAGAGCCTGGCTCATCAGGGGTCATTGAGGCAGACAGTCTGGACACAGACAGCGCATGACAACCGGCGCGTACAGGGTGTACGTGAGGAGGATGAGCACTGCCCAGGTTCAGACGGACAAATAAAACAGCCTGATGGGCCTGGCTATTAGTATATCATCGCCGTTTCTTTGCTCACCAGCAGTGAGTCGTTTGTTTACGTTAAGGAGAGGTAAGGATGCTGATTAAAACCGCCTTGCTGTTTTTTATTACCGCACTGGCGGAGATCACCGGCTGCTTTCTGCCGTGGTTATGGCTGAAAAAAGGCGGCTCAGCCTGGTTGCTACTCCCTGCGGCAGCAAGTCTGGCGCTGTTTGTCTGGCTGCTGACGCTGCATCCCGCTGCCAGCGGACGGGTTTATGCCGCCTACGGTGGCGTCTATGTGCTTACCGCGCTGCTCTGGTTGCGGGTGGTGGATGGCGTGAAGTTAAGTGTGTGGGACTGGAGCGGGGCACTGATCGCATTCAGCGGCATGCTGATTATCGTGATGGGCTGGGGACGCGGGTAACGCCAGCCGTGAGGGCTGGCGCTGCAGGGAGTTAAGGTTTATGCACTTTCAGCCCCGCCAGCGTCTGGCTGACCGGCATCATCTCAAGGCTATTGATGTTGACATGTTTAGGCAGTGTGGCCACCCAGTATACGGCTTCTGTCACATCTTCCGGCGTTAAGGCGGTAGCCCCTTCGTAGACCTGACCCGCTTTGTCATCATCGCCCTTAAAGCGCACGTTGGAAAACTCTGTGCCGCCGACCAGACCCGGTTCAATGTCGGTCACGCGCAGCGCGGTGCCGTGTAAATCGGTTCGCAGATTCAGGCTGAACTGGCGCACAAAGGCTTTGGTGGCGCCGTAGACGTTGCCGCCAGCATAGGGCCAGCTACCGGCAATCGAACCGATATTAATGATATGACCGACATCACGCTCCACCATCTGTGGCAGCAGGGCGCGGGTCATATAGACCAGGCCTTTGGTGTTGGTGTCGATCATGTTTTCCCAGTCTTCGACGTTGGCCTTGTGCGCCGGTTCGACGCCCAGCGCCAGACCGGCGTTGTTGACCAGCACGTCGATATTGCGCCATTCCGCCGGTAACTGCGCCACCGCCTCTTCGATGGCGGCACGGTTACGCACATCGAGCTGTACCGTATAAATATTCTCGCCCAGTTCTTCCTTCAGCGCTTTTAAACGTTCAGCCCGTCGTCCAGTGGCAATCACTTTATGACCATTCTCAATAAAGCGACGGGTGATGCTTTGACCAAAACCGGCGGTCGCACCGGTGACAAAAATAATCATCTCACTGTTCCTTATGCCATTTTCAGAGTCGATGGCTTCACCATAGCATTTCATTTCCGCTTCTGCGCGTGGAAAAACTGCCTGACCTGTAAACGGATTTTAACGGGTAGCCAGCTGCGCCTTTTCAGGGCAGATTGCACCGTTAAAGGGCAGGTTTGCGGGTAACCGGCCATACTCAAAATGACCAGGGCGCGCAATATTGCGTAGCAACCGTTTGCATCCGTTCCGCAAACGGTTGCTACGCCATCTCAGTCCTTATTTGTTGCGCAACTTCCCTCTTTTTAGCTTATTTAACTGATATTTAAAGAATTTATTCTATTTCAATTCTGGCACGCAGGTTGCACAGGATTATTCAGATAATCATCTGCAGATATAACATCGCGCTTTCAGAAAGGATTACCCATGCTTTCAGCAACCGACACGGCGATACGCGCCAGCTTCTTTGACTTTACCGGCGTGGTGGATCGTCCCGACGACCTGGCCGGCCAGGCCCGCTATCTTGAGGATGCGGTGCTGCTGCTGCGTGATGGATGCGTAGTGGGGCTGGATAGCTGGGAGAATAGCGAGGCGATGCTGGCGGGGCATCCGGTCATCGATCTGCGCGGCAGACTGATCGTGCCGGGCTTTGTCGATACCCACATTCACTATCCGCAGACAGAGATGATTGGCGCATTTGGCGAACAGCTGCTGGAGTGGCTGAATCACTACACCTTCCCGGTTGAAGCGCAGTATCACTGTCCCGATCACGCTGCGCGGATGTCCGCCTTCTTCCTGCATCAGCTGCTTTCCAACGGCACCACCAGCGCGCTGGTGTTTGGCACCGTCCATCCGCAATCGGTGGAGGCGCTGTTCAGCGCCGCCGAAGCGCTGAACATGCGGCTGATTGCCGGGAAAGTGATGATGGATCGCAATGCGCCCGACAACCTGATCGAAACCCCTGAACAGAGCTACCAGCAGACCCGGGCGCTGATTGAGCGCTGGCACCAGCGCGGACGCCTGAGCTACGCCCTGACGCCGCGCTTTGCGCCGACCTCATCCCCACAGCTGCTGGAAAAAGTGCAGCAGCTGCGTCAGGAGTTCCCGGATACCTGGCTGCATACCCATCTCAGCGAAAACCCGCAGGAGGTCGCCTGGGTCAAACAACTGTTCCCGGAGCGTGAAGGCTATCTGGATGTTTATCATCATCACCAGCTGACCGGCCGCCGCAGCGTCTTTGCTCACTGTCTGCATCTGGAAGAGAACGAATGGCAGTGTCTGCACGATACCGATTCATCCATTGCTTTCTGTCCCACCTCAAACCTGTTTCTCGGCAGTGGCCTGTTTAACCTGAAACGCAGCTGGCAGCAGGGGGTGAAAGTGGGGATCGGCACCGATGTCGGCGCGGGCACCACCTTTAATATGCTGCAGACCCTGGGCGAAGCCTACAAGGTGGGCCAGCTGCAGCACTACCGGCTCAGCGCGGCCGAAGCCTTTTATCACGCCACGCTGGGCGGGGCACGTGCGCTGGATCTCGACCACGTCATCGGAAATTTCAACATCGGTAAAGAAGCAGACTTTGTGGTGCTGGACCCGGCGGTTTCTGCCCTGCAGCAACTGCGCATCGGCAACAGCAAAGATATCTGGGAAAAACTGTTTGTATTAATGACGCTCGGCGACGACCGCAATATTGCCCAGACCTGGGTAGCCGGTCGTCCGGTCTGGCAGCGCGACGCACAGGAGCAAGCCGCATGATCCAGTTTCTGTTAAATAACCAGCTGGTCAGCGAGAATGCGCTCGACCCCAACCTCACGGTACTCAACTACCTGCGCACCCGTCAGCAACGCCCTGGCACCAAAGAGGGCTGTGCATCTGGCGACTGTGGCGCCTGCAGCGTGACTCTGGGCAAAGCCGTCGGGGGAACAATGCAGTATGAAACGGTCAACAGCTGCCTGACGCTGGTCTCCGCGTTACAGGGCAAGCAGCTGATTACGGTTGAGGATCTGCGTCACGGCCGCGCACTGCATCCGGCGCAGCAGGCGATGGTCGACTGTCACGGCTCGCAATGCGGATTCTGCACGCCAGGCTTTGTGATGTCGCTGTTCAGCCTGCAAAAAACCGCTTCGGGCTGGGATCGCCATCAGGCGGAAACTGCGCTGGCGGGCAACCTCTGCCGCTGTACCGGTTACCGGCCGATTATGGCCGCCGCCGAACAGCTCTGCTCGCAGCCGGTGACAGACCAGTTCGATCAAGGTGCCGCCGCAACCGTGCAGCGGCTTGAGGCGCTGGCAACCCCGGAGATGCAGGAATTAGGGGGTGAGGGCCGCCGTTGCTTCCTTCCCAAAACTCCGGCTCAGCTGGCGGCGATCTATCTGGCACATCCCGAGGCGAGGCTGATTGCCGGTGGCACCGATCTCAGCCTGCAGATTACCCAGCAGCATAAAAGAATACCGTTGCTGATTGCGCTGGAGCAGGTTGCCGCGCTCAAAGTCTGCAGCGAATTTGATGATCACTACCTGCTGGGCGCAGGGGCTTCGCTGCAGCAGGTCAGCGAATTTCTTGCCAGCCGCATTCCCGGCGTCAGCGAGATGCTGCAACGCTTTGCCTCGCTGCAAATCCGTCTGCAGGGCACATTAGGCGGCAACATCGGTAACGCTTCCCCCATTGGCGACGCCTCGCCGGCGCTGCTGGCCTTAAACGCCAGCCTGTTGTTACAGCGCGGTGAGCAGCAGCGCAGCCTGCCGCTGGATCAGTTCTTTACCGGCTATCGCCAGACCCGGCTCGAAAAAGGGGAGTTTATTCGCGCCATTCGCATCGATAAAGTGACGGTGTCACCTGATTTTGTGGCCTGGAAAGTGTCCAAACGGCTGGACGATGATATCTCCGCCGTGTTCGCCGCTTTTAATCTGCAGATTGAACAGGGCGTAGTCAGTAGTGCCCGCATCGCCTTTGGCGGCATGGCGGCCACACCGCAGCGTGCCCGTCACTGTGAACAGGCATTCATCGGTCAGCCACTGAATTCCGTGACGGTGTCACGCGCAGCCGCGGCGCTGGCAGAGGATTTCCAGCCGCTCTCCGATTTCCGCGCCAGCAGTGACTACCGTCTGCAGGTCGCACGCAACCTGCTGCGCCGCTACTGGCATAGCCACAACGGCGAAATAACCTGTATTGAGGTGGCCCGCTATGTCTCATAACCGTCCTGAACTCAACGAAGAGGTCATTAAGGCGCAGTATGCCGCTGATTTACAGAGCGGCGTTGGTCGCAGTAACCGCCATGAGAGCGCGGAAAAACATGTCTCCGGCGAGGCGCGTTTTATCGACGATAAGCCGGAGCTGCCGGGTCTGCTGCATCTCTGTCCGCGCCTGAGTGAGTATGCTCATGCGCGCATCCTGCATATTGATGTGCAGCCCTGTTATGCCGTTCCCGGCGTCGTCAGCGTCCTGACCTGGCAGGATGTGCCGGGCATCAATGATGTCGGGCCGCTGGAGCCGGGCGACCCGCTGCTGGCACATGACAAAGTAGAGTATCTGGGACAGATCGTGATCGCGGTGGCGGCGGAATCCCCCGAAGCTGCCCGTCTTGGCGCGGCCGCTGCGGTAATTGAATATGAGGTGCTGGAACCGCTGCTGGATGTGGAACAGGCGCTGGCTCAGGGCAGCTTTGTGCAGGAACCTCACATTCACCAGCGCGGTGATGTGGAAGCGGCCCTGGCGCGTGCGCCGCACCGGGTCAGTGGGGCGTTTCACATTGGCGGCCAGGAGCATTTCTATCTGGAAACCCAGACGGCAATGGTCATTCCCGGAGAAGATCAGCAGTTGCAGGTCTTCTCCTCAACCCAGAACCCCACCGAAGTGCAGAAACTGGTGGCGGAAGTGATGGGCATCAGCCTGAATCAGGTGACGATAGATATGCGCCGGATGGGCGGTGGCTTTGGTGGTAAAGAGACGCAGGCGGCCGGTGTCGCCTGTCTCTGCGCCATCGTGGCGCGACAGACCGGCCGGGCGGCGAAGATGCGGCTTTCACGTCGCGACGATATGCGCGTCACCGGCAAACGCCATCCGTTCTTTGTGCGCTACGAAGCGGGCGTTGAAGAGGATGGGCGTCTGTGCGGCATCAAAATCGATCTGGCCGGAAACTGCGGTTATTCGCTGGATCTTAGTGGATCGATTGTCGATCGT
Organism: Pantoea sp. Ft-CA_14; assembly: GCF_024520875.1. Classification (NCBI taxonomy): domain Bacteria; kingdom Pseudomonadati; phylum Pseudomonadota; class Gammaproteobacteria; order Enterobacterales; family Erwiniaceae; genus Pantoea; species Pantoea sp. Ft-CA_14. Next base: position 207,428 of record NZ_JALNPM010000009.1, read on the forward strand.
GCCATGTTCCACGCTGATAACGCCTATTACCTCGGGGATGCGCGGGTAACCGGCTATCGCTGCCGCACGAACACCGCCTCGAACACCGCCTATCGGGGTTTTGGCGGGCCGCAGGGCATGGTGGCGATTGAACAGATCATGGATCATATCGCCCGTGAGCGCGGGCTGGATCCGCTGGCGCTGCGCAAGCGTAACTACTATGGCAAGCAGGATCGTAACATCACCCATTACCACCAGCAGGTAGAGGATAACCTGCTGGATGAGATTACCGAACAGCTGGAGCAGAGCAGCGACTATCAGGCTCGCCGCGCGGAGATTAAGGCGTTTAATGCCCGCAGTCCGCTGCTGAAACGCGGTCTGGCGCTGACGCCGGTGAAATTCGGCATCTCCTTTACCTCCAGCTTTCTCAATCAGGCGGGGGCGCTGATCCTGATCTACACCGACGGCACGGTGCAGCTTAACCACGGCGGCACTGAGATGGGCCAGGGCCTGAACACCAAGGTGATTCAGATTGTCGCCGAAGTGCTGCAGATTGAGATCGATAAAATTCAGATCACCGCCACCGACACCGGCAAAGTGCCCAACACCTCGCCAACCGCGGCCTCCAGCGGTGCTGACCTCAATGGCAAAGCGGCGCAGAATGGTGCAGAGATCCTGCGCGACCGCATGGCCGCCATGCTCTGCGAGCTACACCAGTGCGACGCGGCGGCGGTGAGCTTCCGCAACGGGGTAGTGCGCGCCGGAGATAAGCATTACACCTTCGCCGAGGTGGCGAAGCTGGCGTGGCTGAATCAGGTGCCGCTCTCCGCCACCGGCTACTACCGCGTGCCGGGGATTCATTACGACCGGGTCGCGGGTCGCGGGACGCCGTTCTATTACTACGCTTACGGTGCAGCCTGCTGTGAAGTGGTGATTGATACCTTAACCGGCGAATCCCGCCTGCTGCGTGCCGACATTTTGCATGACGTCGGCGCCTCGCTGAATCCGGCCATCGACATCGGCCAGGTTGAAGGTGGCTTTGTACAGGGCGTCGGCTGGCTTACCTGCGAAGAGCTGGTGTGGAGTGATAAAGGCCAGCTGCTGACCGATGGACCGGCGAGCTACAAAATTCCCGCCATCAGCGACGTTCCGGCGGACCTGCGGGTCACGCTGGTGGAGAACCGTAAAAACCCTAAAGACACGGTGTTCCACTCCAAGGCCGTAGGTGAACCGCCGTTTATGCTGGGCATCGCCGCCTGGTGTGCCCTGCAGGATGCGGTCGCCAGCGTCTCCGATTACCGGCAGCACCCACTGCTGGATGCGCCCGCCACGCCGGAGCGCATCTTCTGGGGCGTGCAACGCCTGACGGGAGGGGTTGATGATTTATCATGACTGGATTGGCGTGCTGCATCAGCTGCGTGAAAAACGTCAGAGCTGCGTATTAATCACCGTGCTCAGTGAGCACGGTTCGGTGCCGCGCGACAGCGGCAGCAAAATGGTGGTGACGCAGCAGGAGAGTTATCTCACCATCGGTGGCGGTCATCTGGAGTTTGAGTGCATCGCCCAGGCCAGGGCGATGTTGCAGAGTGGGGCGACTGCGCCACACACTGAAGATTTCAGCCTGGGCGCTCGGCTTGGCCAGTGCTGTGGCGGCAAAACCACGCTGCTGTTTGAGCCGCTGCTGCAGGCGCAGCCAGAGATCTACCTTTTTGGCGCAGGCCATGTGGGACAGGCCCTGGTCAATCTGCTGTCAACGTTACCCTGTCACATAAACTGGATCGATAGCCGTCCGGCGCAGTTCAGCCACGTTCCCGCTGGCGTGGTGACGCTGCAGCCGGAAGATCCGCTCGACTGCGTAGCACAGGCACCCGCAGGCAGCTACTTCATCATCATGACCCATCATCATCCCCTCGACTTCGAACTGTGCGAGGCGGTGCTGAAGCGCGGCGATTTCCGCTATGCCGGGGTGATCGGTTCTGAAACGAAAAACCAGCGTTTCCGCTACAGGCTGGCGGGCAAGGGCGTCGCGAACGAACCGCTGGCGCGCCTGCGCTGTCCGATTGGCCTGCCGGACGTCAAAGGCAAGCTGCCCGCCGAGATTGCGGTGGCGATTGCCGGTGAAATCATCAGCGTTTATCAGCAGCACGTCGCCTGAGTTGTCGCCTGCGCGGCAACCTGTCAGGATAAGACTTTGCGATGCCCACCAGGAGCGAACCATGAACGCCCGTCAGAATCCCTTCTTTAGCGTCAGCACACTGCCTTACCAGACTCCTCCTTTTGACCAGATTGAGGAGCAGGATTTCCTGCCCGCGCTGCAGGCGGGCATTGAGGAGAAGCGTCAGGAGATCGAGGCGATCGCACTGAACAGCGACGCGCCCAGCTTTTTCAACACTTATGAGGCGCTGGAGAGGAGCGGACAGCTGCTCAACCGGGTGAATCTGGTGTTCAGTGCCATGACCTCGGCGCATACCAGCCCGTATCTGCAGCAGGTGGATGAGGAGATTACGCCTCAGCTCACCGCGCTCAACGATGACATCATGCTTAATCGCCCGCTGTTTTCGCGGCTCGATGCGGTTTATCTGCAGCGCGCTAAACTGGATGCCGAATCAAAACGGCTGGTCGAGGTGATCTGGCAGCGCTTTCAACTGGCGGGGGCTAATCTGCCGGAAGCGCAGAAACAGCAGCTCAAGACACTGAATCAGGAAGCGGCCCGCCTCGGTACCCGCTTCACCAACAAATTGCTGGCCGCCACTAAAGCGGGCGGGCTGGTCGTCGATGATCTGCAGAAGCTGGCGGGACTCTCACCGGCCGATCTGGCGGTGGCGCAGGCGGAAGCGCAGGCACGCGGACTGGAAAAGCACTGGCTGCTGGTGCTGCAAAACACCACCCAGCAACCCGCACTACAGAGCCTGGCCGATCGCGCAACCCGTGAAGCGCTGTTTAAGGCGGGCGTGACGCGCACTGAAAAAGGCGATGAGAACGACACCCGCGAGCTGGTATTACGTCTGGCGCAGGTCAGGGCCGAGCAGGCGCGGCTGCTGGGATTTGCCAGCTATGCCGAGTGGAAGCTACAGGATCAGATGGCCAAAACGCCTAAGGCGGCGCTGGCGTTTATGCATAACATCGTGCCTGCCGCGCGCGGTCGTGCGGAGCGTGAAGCGGCGGCTATCCAGCAGACCATCGACCAGCAGCACGGCGATTTTACCCTGCAGGCCTGGGACTGGCGTTTTTATGCCGAACAGGTGCGGCGCGCCCGTTACGATCTGGATGAGAGCCAGATTAAGCCCTACTTTGAACTGAATTCGGTGCTGCAGAATGGCGTGTTCTGGGCGGCGACGCAGCTCTATGGCATCCGTTTCACGCCGCGACAGGATCTGCCGGTTTACCATCCCGACGTCCAGGTCTATGAGATTTTTGACGCCGATGAGACCCCGCTGGCGCTGTTTTACACCGACTTTTTTAAGCGCGACAGCAAAGGCGGCGGTGCCTGGATGAGCAACTTCGTCAACCAGTCTACGCTGCTCGACAGCAAACCGGTGATCTACAACGTCTGTAACTACACCAAACCGCCAGCCGGTGAACCGGCGCTGCTGAGCTGGGACGACGTCATCACGATGTTTCACGAGTTCGGTCACACGCTGCACGGTCTGTTTGCCAGCCAGCGCTATCCGAGCCTGTCGGGAACGGAAACCCCGCGCGATTTCGTCGAGTTTCCTTCGCAGATCAACGAGCACTGGGCCAGCGAGCCAGCGGTGTTCCGCAACTACGCTCGCCACTATCAGACTCAGGCGCTGATGCCCGCTGAGCTGCATGAAAAAATCGTCCGGGCCGCCACGTTCAACAAAGGCTACGAGATGAGCGAGCTGCTGGCTGCCGCGCTGCTGGATCTGCACTGGCACAGCCTTAACCGTGATTCCGCGCCGCAAAGCGTGGAGGGATTCGAGCAGAAGGCGTTACAGAGCGATAATCTGGCGCTGACGGCGGTGCCGCCGCGCTATCGCTCAAGCTATTTCCAGCACATCTGGGGCGGTGGCTATGCAGCAGGTTATTACGCCTATATCTGGACGCAGATGCTCGCCGACGATGGCTATCAGTGGTTTGCGGAACAGGGCGGACTGACGCGTGAGAACGGCGACCTCTTCCGACAGAAAATTCTGTCGCGGGGGAACAGCAGCGATCTCAAAACACTGTATGAAAGCTGGCGGGGCGGGCCTCCGCAGCTTGAGCCCATGCTGAAAAATCGCGGTCTGTCGGAGTCATAACCAAAAGGGCTGTCACGCTGACTAATGCTGGTCAGTGAAGATTAGATTTGTAAAGGCTGTCACGGTCAAACGTGGCAGCTTTTTTTCCGGGCGAGCGAGCCGCAGTGCGGGCCAGCGCACCT